>JAHFBY010000155.1 GCA_023249835.1 Elusimicrobiota bacterium
AACTTGGCCCCGGTTTCAATGGCGTTGGTAATCATGTGCGTTTTACCTTCGCGAATGAGGTTAGAAATTGCCGGAGTAACCACCATGATTTCTCTCGCTGCCACGCGGCCGGGTTCGGATTTTTTAGGGATCAAGGTTTGACAGATCACGCCCCTAAGGACGGTGGACAATTGCACGCGCACTTGTTGCTGTTGGGAGGGCGGAAACACGTCAATCACACGGTCAATGGTCTGAGCGGCGTCAGTAGTATGTAGAGTGCCAAAACATAAGTGCCCGGTTTCAGCGGCGGTAATGGCAAGTGAAATAGTTTCCAAATCCCGCATTTCGCCCACTAAAATTACGTCCGGATCCTGGCGCAAAGCGCTGCGTAACGCCGCGGTAAAAGAGTGCGTAGATTGGCCCACTTCACGCTGGCGAATGACCGAGTTTTGAGATTCGTAGACGAACTCAATAGGATCTTCGATCGTTAAAATGTGGTGGTTGTATTTTTCATTGATGCTTTGGATCAGACAGGCAAGCGTGGTTGATTTTCCCGAACCCGTAGGGCCTGTCACTAAGACTAACCCTCTTGGCAAATATGCTAAGTCTGTCACTGCCGGCGGCAGCCGCAAAACGCTGGCGTCAGGGATTTGGGAAGAAATGATCCTCAAGACCGCTTCCACCCCATTTTTTTGCATGAGCACGTTAACCCTAAACCGCGCTAAATTCTTTATTTCAAATGAACAATCCAGTTCCAGTTTTTCTTCAAACCGCTGTTTTTGGTCGTCATATAAAATGGAATAAACCAAACGTTTGGACTCTTCCGCAGTCACTTCCGAGAACTCCACCAGGGGCACAATTTCGCCTTGAAACCGCACCATAGGCGGTTTACCCACTACAATATGAATGTCGGAAGCTTCTCTTTCAACTGCGGACTTCAAAATATCGATGAATTCCATGGATCACCTCGCGCAATTATTTATGACCGACTTCATTTCATGCACAGCTTGCTCTAAACCCACAAAAATTGCTCGCGCCACAATAGAAAATCCAATGTTTAATTCCTGCAAACCGGTAATTTTAACTATTTCCTTTAAATTCTGATAATCCAGACCGTGCCCGGCATTGACCTTCATTCCCAAATATTGCGCTAACTCTGCGCTTTGAGTTAAATCCCGCAAGGCTTTAACATACCGGCCTTTCCCATAGGCCAGCGCATAGGATCCCGTATGCAGCTCAACGCAATCGGCTCCCGCCGCCTTAGCGGATTTGACCTGTTCTGCCACTGGATCAATAAAATGGCTCACCCGAATACCCATTTTTTTCAACTGCGCCGTAACAGCGCTGATCCTATTAATATGTTTACACACGTCTAAGCCTCCTTCGGTGGTCAACTCTTTTCTCTTTTCCGGAACCAAACAAACATCTGCCGGACGAACGCGGCAAGCAAACTGAACAATTTCAGTAGAGCACGCCATTTCCAAATTAAGCTTCATTACTATTTTCTTTTTTAAATAAATAACATCGCTGTCTTGTATGTGCCGGCGGTCTTCCCGCAAATGAACAGTAATGCCGTTAGCTCCACCTTTTTGGGCAGCAACAGCGGCCGCCAAAATGTTGGGCACTTGCGCCGCTCGCGCCTGACGGACAGTCGCCACGTGATCGATATTGACACCTAAATTTAACATGAGTTATCTAAAATAACAAGAGAGGACTTATTTTTTGTTTATTAAAGGAAGAACTTCTAAGCACTCCTGTCCGCAAGATAAGAGATCGTTGACGACTTTTTGAATTAACTCCTGCGGTTCGCCCTCGGCCATGATGCGCAAAAGCGGTTCCGTGCCGGAGTACCGAACTAAAACCCTGCCTTTGCCTTTCAGTTCTTTATCGGCATTCTTTATTTTCTCGGCAAACTTAGGCAAGTTTTGCAGCGGTATTTTTTGTTTAACCCGCAAGTTAACCAAAATTTGCGGCAACTTTTTAAAGCTTTTGCGCACTTGCGCAAGCGAATTTCCGCTTTCTTTTAAGGCGAACAGAATTTTAATTGCCGTCAACAGTCCGTCGCCGGTGGGCAAATAATTTTTAAAAATGATATGCCCGGACTGTTCTCCTCCTAATAAAGCTTTTGATTTTTCCAAGGCGGCAGAAACCGCGCGGTCGCCCACGGGGGTGGTGATCACATTTATACCCAAAGATTTCATATGGTTAAAAAAACCATAGTTAGCCATCACTGTGGTTACCACGGTGTTTTGATCCAACTGCTTTTTATCTTTTAAATGAGCGGCCGCTAAATACAACAAAATATCCCCGTCGAGCACTTCGCCCAACTCATCTACGAATTGAACTCGGTCCGCATCGCCGTCAAAAGCAAACCCGCCGTTGGCTTTGGCTGAGAGCACTGCCTTGCGCAACGATTCAGGGTACAACGCGCCGCACTTTAAATTGATGTTTGAGCCGTCAGGATGGTCAAAGATCGGGGTTACTTCTGCGCCCAAAGAGCGGAAAAGTTGAGGAGCAATCTGCGCCGCTGCGCCATTAGCGCAATCTATGACAAGCTTGACTCCACGCAAAGACGCCCCGCGCGGAAGCGCCGCTTTTAAGAACTGGGTATAGGTCTCGACTCCTTCTTTATATTCATGGAGCGGACTTTTTTTAAGACCGTTGTCATGTTTGGAGGTGAGCCGGTCCTGATAACTGGAAAATTTTTGGCTATTTTTTATTAGTTCGCTTTCAATTTCTTTTTCCCATGAAACCTGGATTTTGTTCCCGTCCGCAGTAAAAAATTTTATACCGTTAAACTCGGCGGGATTGTGCGATGCGGAAATAACTGCTCCGCCCATAAACTTTTTCTTTAGCAAAATTGCGGAAATGGCCGAGGTTGGGATAACTCCACAAGAATAAACCTCGCAACCGCTCACCCATAAACCTTCCCCTAACGCGTCTAAAATCCAATTGCCGGAAGCGCGGGTGTCGCGGCCAATGACAATTTTTTTGGCCCCGGGCACAGCGCTCTTGCCCGCGGAAAATTTACGCGCTAAGACCGTACCCGCAGAAAACCCAATCCGACGCACACTTTCCGGAGTCAATGGTTCCTCGCCGGCAAGCGCGCGGATTCCATCGGTTCCAAAAATACCCTGGAAAAGACGTTTAGCCCTTTGCTGACTGCCAATGGCGTTTAATAGTTTTGTGGACATAGATTGGATTTTTCTCCTCGCAATAGAACTTTTATCCAAATGGGTGGCGCAAATAAAACCAAAGCAACAGAGAAAGCATCAACGACAAAAGTTTTATTTTCCAATTGTGCTTAAGCCGGACAATGAACAATTCTAACCCCTTCATTAGCCGTTCTCCTCCCTAGGACCAAAACGCCTTAACACTGCTTGGTTGGCTCTGGCTTTAACCAAATCGCGCATTTCCTTGCGCAAATCATCAAAGCTCATTCCCCTTTGCAGCCTTCCATCCCGCGCCACGGACAATTGCCCGGTCTCCTCTGAAACCACCAACACAATGGCGTCGGAATATTCGCTTAACCCCACCGCGGCCCGATGGCGGGTTCCTAACGTTTTTGAGAAATCGGGATCTTCGGTCAAAGGAAGCACGCAGCCTGCGGCGACTAATTGATTACCGGAAATTATAATCGCCCCGTCGTGGAGCACGGATCGGGGGTGGAGCAATGACAAGATTAACTCTAGCGATATTTCGCCGTTTATTCGGGTACCGGTTTCAATATAATTTTTTAATCCTGTTTCTTGTTCAAACACGATCAAAGCCCCTATACGCTTATCCGAACATTCTTGGAGAGCATGAACGATTTCGTCGATAAATTTAAATTCACTGGGCAAGATCCAACGGGAAAGAGGTTGGCTGCCCAAATAAGCCAAAGCCGAACGAATTTCAGATTGAAAAACTATTGCTAAAAGAACAATCCCCGCCATCCAGAATTTTTCCAATAACCAACGGCTCATGGGCAAATGAAAGATCTGGTTTACCAACACTGTCCCCACCGCTAAAAACAATACGCCTTGCAAAATTTGGACGGAACGCGTGCCTTGAACCAACAACAGCAAACGATAAAATATGTAAGCGACAAGGTAAATATCAAGGACGTGGCGAAGGAAGTGGATCCAAATATCAGTGATCGACCAATCTAGTGGCAGCATTATTAGGTTAGAGGGCTATTCGCCTCTTTTTTTAAAATTGCCTCAGTGACCCGCACTGCTTTTAACGTCGCGCCAACATCATGCACGCGCAAAATAGACGCTCCGTTCATAGCCAAATAACAGGCAACCGCTAAACTGCCTTCCAACCGATCTGTTGCAGGAAGACTTTCCGTTTGATCTAGAATTTTACCAATAAAAGACTTACGCGAGTGCCCCACCAAAACCGGATACCCTAAATTCACAAAACAATGGATCTGCCGGATCAACGCTAAATTATGTTTTACAGTCTTGCCAAAACCAATGCCGGGATCAATCCAAATTTTATGTTTGGCAATGCCGCTCGCGATTGCCCATTGGGCTCGCTGGGCTAAAAATTTAACGACCTCCTGAACTACTTTTCCATAGCGTGGCCGAACTTGCATTGTGCTGGGATCTTGGCGCATATGCATCAATATGACTCCCGCTTTTTTTTTTTTGATAATTTCCGCCATCTTAGGATCAAACCGCAATGCGGAAACATCATTGACAATCCTAGCCCCTGCTTCCAGCGCTGCTAAAGCCACGGCGGATTTTTGCGTATCAATCGAAATTGGCAATCGCGGAAACTTTTTAGCAATCGCGCGAACTATCGGCACAACTCGCTTGATTTCTACCGCCACGGAAACAGGTTCGGCTCCAGGCCGCGTGGACTCTCCACCCACATCTAAAAAATTTGCTCCTTCGGCCACCATTGACTTAGCTTGAAGCAAGGCGCCCCTCCAAGAGGAGTAACGCCCGCCGTCATAAAACGAATCGGGCGTAACATTTAAGATCCCCATGACTTGAACCATGTCCCCGGATCCGCCGAAAAAACCAACTCAACCGGCAGGCTGCGGCAAAGGGTCTCCGGAGGGGTTGATCAACGGAACAGAAATAGGTTCAGAGATTTTCTGGACCGTTTCCGGTTCTTTGACTCCAACTTTCGCAATGCCCAAGATCTCGTCAATTTCATCGCTTTCCAAAACCTCTTTTTCCATTAAAGCGTCCGCCAATTTTTTTAATTGGCTAAAATTAGTTTTTAACAAATTTTGCGCGCGATGCGCGCAATCCATAATCAATCGCTTAACTTCGGAGTCAATTAGTTCAGCAGTTTTTTCCGAATAGTCCCGATGTTGCGCCATAATGTCCCGGCCTAAAAAAATCTCGCTCTCTTTTTTTCGGAAAGAGATGGGACCTAAATTATCGCTCATGCCGAATTCAGTTACCATCCGCTGCACAATATTGGTAGCCTTCGCAAAGTCATCTTGGGCGCCGGAAGTGACCTCATTAAACATAACCTCTTCGGCAGTGCGCCCGCCTAAGAGCACGGTAATCCGGTT
>JAHFBY010000156.1 GCA_023249835.1 Elusimicrobiota bacterium
CGTACACTTGGTCCGCCGCTGTGCCAAAAATCTGCGCCACTGTTCCCGCTTTCCGGAACGACACGTGCGGCGGGTTTTGCACTACCGCGGTCGGCACGTTGATATCATAGGTAAACGTTGTGCTCCGCAGGGTCCCTTGGTTGCCCGATCCGCTCGCTTCTTGGTTGCCCACGTCGTCTTGAGCGCGCGCGGTAACGTAGTATGAATTGCCGGGAGTCAGTTTGTTGTTCCCTAAGAAAGTGTATTGCCAGGTAATGGTGTTGCCTTGCGCAAAACCCGCCACGCTCCGCCAAAACGGCGCTGCTTGCGAGGTGTTAAAGTCCGAATCGTCAAACCACAATCCGTCTGAAAGCCGTTTGATTCCAACGTTTACCCCGGACACTTCGCCTAGCCCGGAATCGCTCGCTGTACCCGACAACAGTCCCCCCGGCAGACCCGCAATAACGCTTGAAGACGGGTTGCTCACCCATGAGCTTGGCAGGTCCGTATCATAAATAAACGATTTCGTTGAATACGTGGTCGAATAGTTGCCCGCCTGGTCCCGCGCCCGCGTGATCACGGTGTAGGAAGTGTTCGACACAAAGAAACTGCTCGGGAAGGTACCGCTCGACCAATTTAAGAAGTTGTCCGCGCTCGTGGTCTCAAACCACTCTCCTCCAATCGGGTCCGTTGTAAATTTCACTGGGTTCCAGGTTCCCGGCAGCCAGTATTTACCCAACAAACGGTTCGGCGCCGCGTCCGCGGAATCGTAACGGATCCGCACTTGCACCCCGTTTAACAACTGGTTGCCCGTTGCCGGCAAGTCCGCCGCGGTTCCCGTCAACTGGCTCACGCTCACTTCCCGCGGGCCCGCAGGCTCGATAATACCCACTTGCGGCGGCGTCGTGTCATAAGTAAAGGTCACTGAGTTTACTCCCACCGCAAAACTGTTTTGCACGTTCCCCGCTTTGTCCGTTGCCCGCGAACGGATCGTGTACCGCCGGCCCGTTACCCACGGAATGTTCTCCAACGTCCAGATCCGCCAGTTCGTGGTCGTGATCGCCACGTTAAAGCTGCTCACCCCAGAATCAAACGTGTTGGTCCCGTAACGATAGAACGTGCCCGTGTCCACCTGAATTTCAATCTCTACCTTGCTGATCGGATCTTGCGTCGCTAAATTAAAGTTGTCCGCCGCGCTTCCCGACAACGTCACTAAACTCGACACATACGTCCCCGAACTCGGCTGCTGGATCAAACTTGTGGGCGTGGACACGTCAAACCGGAACATCCGGTAGTGCGGGTCGTTGCCTTTAACGTCTTCGACGTTCTGCGCTAAATCTACGCTCCGTAACCTCACCCCGTACTCTTTGCTGTTGATTAACTGCGCGCTCATCATACTAGCGCTCCACACGTCTACCCCGCTAAACGTCATCGGGAAATACTGTTCGCTTCCCGCCGTAAACGTGCTCCCGTTCCACCAGTCTCCGGTATCTAAATCTCTCACCGAATAACTCGTCACGTACACCCGTCCTCCGCGCGTTTCGTCTTGCGCCGTGCCCGTGATGCTCGGAATATTTTCTTTGCGGTAATATGTGGAGTCCGTTACGCTTGCCAAGGAACTCGTCGGCTGGCCTACGTCGTAATTAAATACCGATGAACTTTCCCCCAACACAAAGGACGTCTGCGCGTTCCCCGCCAAATCTAACGCCCGAATCCACACAAAATAAGTCGCGTTGTGCTGCAACATCAACTCGTTTAACGTGTATCCCCACGTGTTACCAAACGGTAGGGACTGCGTCGAAATACTGATCGCCGACACGTTCCCCGTCCAATCGTTCCCGTCATAATACAACGCTGAACTCGACTGCTTGATAAACAAGTCAATCGCTTGTACCCGGTTCACCATTGAACTCACGTACACTTGGTCCGCCGCTGTGCCAAAAATCTGCGCCACTGTTCCCGCTTTCCGGAACGACACGTGCGGCGGGTTTTGCACTACCGCGGTCGGCACGTTGATATCATAGGTAAACGTTGAACTGCGCACTGTTCCTTGGTTGCCCGACCCGTTTCCTTCTTGGTTACCGCCATCGTCT
The DNA here is from genome assembly GCA_023249835.1 of Elusimicrobiota bacterium. Classification (GTDB taxonomy): domain Bacteria; phylum Elusimicrobiota; class Elusimicrobia; order 2-02-FULL-39-32; family 2-02-FULL-39-32; genus JAHFBY01. Next base: position 2,073 of record JAHFBY010000156.1, read on the forward strand.
TCCGCCAGGGAAGTAATGAAGTAAGAAGTGCCTGTATCTAAACTCGAATTTAAAAGTGTCGTAAAATTCCAAGTTACTGGATTGCCCGGAGTAAATCCTGATGAACCAAGCCAAATAGGGTTGGACTGACTAATAAAAGCGCCGGCTCCGTTTAACCAATAGCCGTCGGACAGCCGTTTGACCGCGACCGAAGAGAAGTTAACTGCGCCGTTGTCTTGAGCTGTGCCCGACAACCCGGGCAAACCAGCGACAACACTGGAAGAGGGGAGAGACACATAAGAGAAAGGTTGTTGCGTGTCAAAAGTAAAGGATACTGACGAATAGTTAGCTGAATAGTTGTAAGCCAAATCTTGTGAACGCGCAATCACGGTGTAGGAGGATCCGCTCTGCCAGAAAGATCCGAACGTGCCCGTAGACCAGTTGATCAAATTCGTGGCTGTAAACCAAGCTGTTTCCGCGTCAACTTGCGCAATGCTAAAGTTAGGCGCGCTCATGGACAATAGGTCCCAATATTTTCCGGATTGCGCGCCGCTATTAACGCGAATGCGCAACTGCACTTTGCTTAAAGTTACGTTGTCCGAAGCTGTTCCTGAGATCGCGCTCAGCGAAGAAATTCTTTTTCCGTCAATTACGGGCGCAGGTTTAAGGAGTCCAACCATAGGGCGAGTCGGGTCCCAAACAAAAGTATAGGAAGTGAACGCCACTACTGTTGTTGAAGAATAGTTCATCGCGTTGTCTCGTCCGCGAACTTTTAAGTAGTAAGAGCTTCCTGAAGACAGGATAGAACTTAAAGCAGTGGCTGTGCTCCAGGCAATCGGTGAACCTTCCGCGACCTCAGTTTCTGTATCTACCCGCACCCAGAACGAAGCAGGGTCAGCCGCGTCCCCGCCTGCGCTTTCAAATGCGGCGTTGGACACGCTAAAACCGTTGCCGTCCCACCAGTTACCGTTAGCCACGCTTTGTACGGCAACCGCAATATCTGCGATTCGCGACTCGTTTATCGCCGGGTTAGGACCGTTAGGATCGTCTGCTGTGCCCGAAATAATGGGTAGATTTCGCACATAAAAGGATGATCCCGGGGTTAAAAATGTGGTTATTGGAACGCTTGAATCGTAAGTAAAGTAACTGTTGCCGTTAATCTGAAAAGTGGTGGGCGCGCTCAAGTTGCCCGCAGTGTCGCGCACTCGCACTTCAATGGTGTAATGAGAGTCTGTGTCCCAGTCAGGAACAGGTTTGGCTACTCGCCAAGAAAGAGCGGGCGCGCTTGAAATCCAAGTCTCGTCTGTTGTCGACCAACTTGACCCGTCCCAGCGGCGAATATTAAATCCGTTGTCGCGCGTGATCCGAACTTCAGCTGTGGCCGGAACCGCCAAAAGATCGTTAGGCACGTCAGTCGATGTGCCGATAACAAAACTCAAATCGTTCGCTAAACTATGGAACGCGGAATCCGGTTTGCCGATATAGGGCGTGGGCGGACGAGTGTCAAACAAAATAGTCCAACTCATGGCATTGTTTTGCGTGTTTTGAGCAACGTCGCGGGCACGCGCTTGTAAACGGTACCGGTGGTCAGTGACCATGTTGGCCGCTAAAACTGAAACGTTGTAGCTCCAAGTTGAATACGCCGGCAACGGGAAACTAGACCCCTGCACAGCCAACTCAATTGTCGCTACGCTGTTTACAAAGTTTGCGCCGTTCCAATAAGTGGCCCCTTGCGTAATGTCTTGAACTTGCAGGAGTACGGCCTGAACACCGGAAAAATCGTCTGTTGCTGTGCCCGTAATATTGGGTAAAGTTGTTGCGTTATAGGCTGCGGTTGTGGGTTTAGATAAGTAGGCAGACGCGCTCGTTGTGTCCACTGTAAAGCTGTTGGAACTTAAAGAAACGGGGAACACGCTTTGCACGTTGCCCGCGTTGTCCACGCTTTTTGCCGTAACGTTATAGGTGTGTCCGCTTTGATAGCCCGTGGGACTGTTCAGTTCCGGGTCAATGTAACTCCAGAAAGTGCCGTTAGGAGATAGCGTTGCCATAAGGTTTTCCGGCGCTGCGCCCAAACTGAACGAAGCGCCGTTAAACCATAGCCCTGTGCCCATATCTTGAATTTGTACGCGCACTTGGTTGACTCCCGAAGGAACAACCCCTGCTCCGTCTGTAGACGTGCCGTAAATCGTGCTCAACTGGTTTTCCGAACCGTTAAATCCGCTCCCTTGCACAGGACTTAAAATTGTGGTGCTGGACGCTTTGTTGTCCACCTTAAAAGTGCGCGTGGTGAATACTGTTTCAAAATTGTTCGCCGCGTCGTATGCCCGCACGTTGATGCGCAAGGTCCGGTCTGATTGGTCTGACCAGTCAAAGCCAGCCGGCGGCGTGTAGGACCAGGTAGCCGAAGAGTCAAACTGCGTGGTCATAGCCGCTGCCACCCAAGTGGAACTGTTAACCACCCATCCTTGATGGTTCCAATATTCCGTGCCAGCGGCAGTGCTGCCAACCACTGAACGATTGATCCTCATTTCCACGTAAGGGATAGGTGTTACTGCGGAAACGTCGTCCGTTGAAATTCCCACGAAAGCGTTGGTAGACTGGATGGAAATGAACTCGCCCAAATAAGCGAAAGTGGATCCGGGAGACAAAGTGTCTAAGGTAAAGCGCACAAAGTTTAGGCCCGCTTCCGTAACCGTGGGCGTAGATTCTTCGTTGCGCAAAAAGTCAACGCCTTTGGCTCTGAGCCGGTACGCTTTACCGGACTGGAAAGTTTGCAGCGGACTTTGGATGTTGTAACTCCAGTTCGTGTACCCGTCGCCGGTAACAACCGTAATCCAGGGCGCTGGATTGTTAGCGGTAGAAAAAGACGAAACCGCGGCCGGGTTAAACCCTTCGTCCACGCCGCCGTTAAAAACGTTGTTTACCGGGTTAGACAACTCTTTCCACATTTGGAATTCCGTTGTAAAGATCCCGGTAGAGTATATCGGAGGGTTGTTGACCGGCAAATCGCGCGCCGTGCCGTTGATCGCGCTGAACATTGTTTGCGCGTTAAATCCAGTGCCGTCTACAGGCGCGGTGATCTGCGTGGCCGGCGCCGAAGAATCATAAATAAACACTGAGGTTTGGGTGACCCCGTTATTGTACAACCGGTCTACGCCCGTAGTGCGGACTCGGTACTGATGGCCGCTGATCCAAGGAACGCCCGTAGCGTCAAAACTCCAAGTTTTAGAGTTGTCCAACCGCTCGGACTCCGTAGCAGAAATTGTGACTGTAACGGTGCTTGAAGTATTAATAAAGGTGGCGCCGTTATAATAGGAAGATCCTTGAGTAAGGTCAATGATCTGTAAACTAATGCTGGAAAATCCAACGCGCAGCATGGGCACCAACGGATAATCTTGAACTGTGCCCGTTATTTCGGTAATAGATTTTTGCGATACCCCG
>JAHFBY010000157.1 GCA_023249835.1 Elusimicrobiota bacterium
TCCTTGGCCAAATCCCCATCTTGGGCCATTTATTCAAAAAAACCGGCATATCTAAATCTCGTGGAGAACTTTTGGTATTCGTTACTCCCAAAATTATTCCTTACTAACTTGAACCGCTGACCGTTTAAAATCCTGCCGCATACGCTAAAATGTCCGGGTTCACCCACAGGCTCTATTTGTTATTTTTTTCTCTAACGCTCTTTGCAGTTCCTTTTTGCCGATTTCTTTGGGACGATTGGGCAATTTTGACACTCTTTGGAATTTCGCTCCTGCTCTTTTGTTTATATTTATTAAATAAACTCGCGAACCTTATTTTTCCGCAAATCTCTTGGCCTTTGACCTTATTTTGCTTTACCGCTTTTTTAATTCTTTCCTCTGCGCACGCGGCCAACAGTACCCCTGCTCGAATACATTTAATGGGTTATGCGGCAATAACCCTTTTCTATTTATTCTCATCCGGCAATTCGCAAAAAACCACCGACCATTTACAATTAATATTTTGTGCAAGCGCCTCAATTTATGCTGTTTTCTACATTTTAACCCTGTTGAAAAATGATATTTCGAACGCGCGATTAACCCTTGAATTTTTTATTAACCATAACCTTGCCGCCTCTTTTATGCTCTTTTCTCTATTTGCCGCTTGGAACCAACTGGCCCGTCATAAATGGCAAAGTTTAGCTGCCATTGGACTGTCCATCATTGCTTTAATGATGAGCAAGTCCATTGCGGCGCTTTTGGGGCTCATCATGGCCATAATCTATCTGCGTAAGACTCGCGCCCAGAACAGCCGTCAACATATCGCTGTCTGGATTTTAACAGCCTGCGCTGTTTGCGGAATTGGGATTTTAATGCGAACATTTATTATCCAGTCCTTCTCGGACCGCGCTCGCTGGTGGATGGCGGCTATTAAACTAATTAAAATATCTCCGATTTTTGGAAATGGTCCCGGCTCCTACGAAATAGCCGGACAAGAATATATGGCGCCCGGACTAAAATCAGTATTCGCGCATAGCTATCCTTTGCAAATGGCCGCAGAGTTAGGTTTGCCCACGCTGTTTTTTTGGGTTATTTTTTTATACAGTGAATGGAAACAAGGTAAAAACCGCTATCTCAAAGCCGGGCTCTTGGCGGTTTTTACCCAAAATCTAACGGATATTTCCATGAACCTGTTTGGCATACTATTATTCTTTATCTTGTTTTTAGCTTGGTCAAAAATAGACGAGGAAACGGGGTCAATGGAAAACGCCCCTTCATGAGAGCGCGGGAATCACTTTTCATCTTCCTGCTCTTGGCCGCGCCTTTTTTCTTTTTGTCCGGAGAACTTCTATCTTCCCGCGTTTACTTTGCCCGGGACCTGACTTATCTGTTTCACCCTTGGCGCGCATTGCAAGCGCAAATGGTTCAATCCGGAGAAATGCCCCTGTGGAACTCCTACCAAATGGGGGGAATGCCGTTCCTCGCCAATGGCCAATCTTCCGTCCTTTATCCGTTCACCTTGCTTTTTAATTTTTTAAACTTCGCGCTCGCCTTAAAATTTTTTCATTGGTTCCAATACGCGTTGGCGGGAATTGGGTTATACCTGCTGGCAAGAAAATTAAGGTTTCATCCTTGGATCAGTTTCACCGGCGGGATTATCTTCGCCTATAACGGGTACGCTTTAACCCGATCCGAATTTTTAAGTTTGATCGGATCTTTGATCTGGCTGCCGATGATCATTTTATTTGCGGGCAGCTCCTCTTACCCGGTCAAAACGCGCCATTGGCGGGAGAAAATCTTTACCCGTGATATTGTCTTCTGCTCCATTGCTTTTTGCCTGTCTCTGTTTGCAGGTTATCCCCAAATTTTTCTCCTGGAAGGTTGCGTTGCCCTGCTTTTTTCCATAACCGCGCGCGGTTTCAGGAACGCTGTTTATTTTTGGCCGATGGTTGGGGGGATAGTTTTAAGTATAGGCGCAGCGCAGTGGTTGCCTACCTTAGAACTGACGCAATTATCCATCCGCAGCGGAAACGGTTTGCCCCTGCATGAGGCCGGCACTTACTCATTCCCGCTCTATGACCTGGCGGGTTTAATTAATCCGTTCGCGCTCACCCGGCACCCGGATCAGTTTTCAGTTGAAAAATTTTTTTGGATTTACAGCGCTTGGTGGGGAATGGCTTCTACTGCGGCGCTTTTATTTGCCTTTCATCAACGCCGAAAACGTTTAGCGCTTTTAAGTTTCACGGTATTTGCCGCAGGGTTAATTTGGGCGATGGGCACGGAACTGCCGCTATATGAGTTTTTATTTAGTTACCTGCCCCTGGTCCGACTTTTTCGTTACCCGTCCGTAGTTTTATACTGGACCGTAAGCGGCGCAACGCTCTTAACGCTTTGCGGTATGGAAGGGCTAAAAATTCACCTGAAAAAACATGGCGCAACTTTTATTGCTTTAGTCGGTTGCCTGGCAATAACGGAACTCTTCTATTATTCCCGCCATTTTATGAGCGCTCTTCCCAGCGACTTCTACACCTACCAGTCCGATAGCGTGCGCCAAATATCAAATAATAATCAAGGCCTTACCATGCTCGCGCCGCGGATCAGCCTCATCAGCCGCATCGAAGGCAACGGTGTTTATGACATATATCTAAAGTTACGAAGGCTCTTGTCCGGGTTAACGAATCTGCCTTATAGGATCGCCACCCTTACTCCGGCCGGGGAACCCTTGGCGTTAAAGTCCTATCACCAACTTTATACCTCGCTACTAACGGCGAAATCAATTGATCAGGCTAGACCTATATTAAACTTGTGGAACGTACGCAATTTTCTGACCGATCAAGTCCTGGATAAATCCTGGGACCTCAAAAGCAAAGAACTCTATGCGAACCTATATACTAACCCGCAAGCGTTCGGGCTGGCTTATGCCTTGGGAAAAAATAACAAAAGGTTCTTACCCGTTCGATACAAACGCACGAACTATAAAATTATGGCCGAATATTTACTGGATGAAAACGCCCTGGGCGTGTTTGTGCAGCCCAAATTTCCCGGATGGTTAACATATTGCGTTCAGTGCAGCCAACACGCAACCGGTCCGATAGAGTCCATTAGTTTTTTAGGTTATTTTCACGCCCTTAAGCTTGCCCAAGGCCGCCACCGACTCTATTTGATTTATCAACCCGCCTCTTGGCGGATAGCCTTAATGCTGTGCGCCGCTGGACTGGGTCTTTTGATCCTAAGCGGCGCATTGGCCTATAAACGAGCTTTTAGACCAGAAGTGCGACCCTTGGAATGAAGCGCAACCTCCTGCTCCTGCTGTTTGCCTTAACGTTGCTCTTTTGCGCCCCGATCCTTTTTACTAATGGCGTCCTAAAGAACTACGGTGACATCTACCAATACGTTTGGCCTTTTCGCCATTATGCCTTAGAGTCTCTGGAGAGCGGCACGCTTCCGCTCTGGAACCCCTATATATTTGCGGGAGCCCCGTTTCAGGCTTCTCCCCAGTCCGCTCTCTTTTATCCTCTTTCGTTGATTTTTTATTTCTTGCCCATGCCTCAAGCCATTAACTTGTTCGCCTTCATTCATTTGTTCTTGAATGCTGTGGGCATGTTTCTGCTATTAAAGTCATGGAACCGTTCGCAGAGCGCTTGCTTGCTAGGTGCAATTGTTTGGTCATTTTCATTTTTTATGCTTTCCAAAATGAGCGCGGGCCACATCGTTCATATTTCCGGCTATAGTTGGGCCGGCTTAGTGATCCTCTTTACAGGAAAAGCATTTAGAAAATCCGCGTCCGGACAATTAAACGGATTAACCCAAACTTTTCTTTGCTCCAGTTTAGTCCTAACCGTAACCCTGCAATTTTTTTCCGGCCATACCCAAGTTTGGATGCACACCATGATCCTAAGCGCGGTTATCTTCACAATCCTATTTTTTCGTTCCGAAAAAAACCGAAAAATTCCAATGCTTTTATTGTTGATTTCCCTGGGAAGCGCTTTTTTGACCGCAAGCGCCGTCCAGTTCCTCCCAACCTTTATATTTGCTCTGCACTCCACCCGGCATCAACCTTCAGACTTTCTCACTCCAAAAACTGTTTATGAGATTGCCACGTCCTATTCCCTGCCTTGGGACGCTTGGATCAACCTCATCATCCCTGATTTTTTTGGCAACCCCATTTTAGGGACGCACCGAACGCAAGACTTCCCTTCGCTTTACCTGGAAACAGAAACAGTCTATTTTGGGATCATTCCCTTCTTACTGACCATAACCGGGGCAATAGCGCTCTGCCGGAAACGAAAATTCATTTTACCCTTGTGCGCCGCCCTAATGATCTATTTAGCGGCGGGGGCCAACAGTCCGCTTTATAACCTAATTTGGAAACTGTTTGGCTTTATTCGCGCGCCGGCGCGGTTCTACTTTTTAGTTCTGGTCTTATTCATTTTCATTTGCACTTATTTTTGGGACTGCCTGCTTAAAAATCGATCGAGCCTTGCCAAACTATCTCTTTTGATCATTGTCAGCGGAGACCTTTGGCTTCACGGCCGCAAGTTTATTGCATCTGAACCCTATTCATTGATCATGCATCGCACTGAAGCGTTTGACCGGATTAGTCAAGACCTCCTGCAGCCAGCTCCAATCAAAGGCTTGCGCAGTTACGCGCCTTACCGGATTTTTGGTGACTATTTGCTTCCCAACCAGAACAAAGCCATGTTTTTTCATTTACAAAACGTGAACGGTTATGAAGCCGTAATGCAAAAATCATTTTTGTGGTATTTCGCCGCTTCCCAAGGCAGTTCCTGCCTTTACACTACGGGCGTAGATATAAAAAATCCGAATCGGAATTCATTTACTCTTTTCAGCGTTAAAGACCTAATCCTCAGGCACGAACTTGCAGAGGTTGATTGGCCGGAGATGAAAATCGGATCAGGCCTAAAAATCTTGCAAAACTCCAACCCGTTTTATCCAATCCGCGCCTATTTTAACTTGCGCAGCATGATTGACAACCAAAAGCTCCTTTCCCGGTTAAATAGCCCGGCATATGACCCCGGGCTAGAAATTATGGCCGTTGACCCGGAATTGGGTTATGGGTACTTGTTTAATCACGCAAGTTTTGATGACTTAATGCAGGGAAAAGTAAAAACTATGCCGTCCCAAAAAGTGACCCTGACAAAATTTACCCGTAAAAACGCCCAATCTATTCGCTTTCTTTGGGAGTGCGCCCAAAAAGCAAGCTTTTGGAATTTTGTTTCCGAAGCCTATTATCCGGGCTGGTTCGTCTGGACCGAAGACGGCCAATGCCGAACACCGTTTTGCGCCAACGGCTATTTTTTATCGGTATTCATGGAAAATGTTAATCCGCCTAAATCCCAAGTTTATTGGATTTTCAGGCCTATTGACTTCCTCTTGGGCGCCGGCATAAGCGCAATGGCTTGTCTCTTCATCCTCTCTAACCTCTGGAAAGCCTTGCGCCTAAAATTTGCGCCTAAATCCTCATCATTCCTCTATTAAGGAATCGAGA
>JAHFBY010000158.1 GCA_023249835.1 Elusimicrobiota bacterium
AGAAGCTCCGATTTTGGGATGATTGGAAAGCCTCTCCATATCCTGCGCTTCTAAAAAAGTGTGCAATATACCAGAATCTCTTAAATAAACTTTAGGATGCTTGACGATCCTCTTTTTCACGTTTGCATGCCAGGGGGATAGAGTACGCGCAACAAAAGTCCCGGTTAAAATATCAAGGTACCTTTGCACCGTGACGTGATTGATGGATAAACTCCGGCCCAGTTCCGAAGCGTTTAGTACATGCCCATGATAATGGCTCAACATGGTCCAAAACCTGCGGATCATTTGCGGAGGGATGGAAATGCCTAAGTTGGGAATATCTCTTTCCAAAAACGTGCTGATATAGTCTTGTCTCCATTGATTAGACACGGCATCATCCGGCGCTAAGAAGGATCTAGGGTAGCCGCCTCGCAGCCAAAGTTTTTTTAATTCTTTAGCAGGAATGGTATCAAGAGAAAAACCGGCCATTTCCAAATAACTAATCCTGCCCGCTAACGTTTCTGAGCTTTGTCGAATAAGGTCTCTGGAAGCGCTGCCCAATATTAATATTTTTTTGCTTGGGTCCGCATCCGCCAAAACTCTTAAGACCGGAAAAAGCTCCGGACACCTTTGGATCTCATCAATGATAATTAATCCACTCAACGATTCAAGAGCGGTCATGGGTTGCTTTAAATTTTCCAGATGCCTGGGGTTTTCTAAATCAAAAATATGCACCAGTGAATTGTGACGGCTCGTTGCATATTGGCGGGCGAGCGTGGTTTTTCCGCATTGCCTAGCGCCCAAAAGCGCAACAATCGGTGCAGACAAAAATCGGGAATGGATTCTATCTAATTCAATCTGTCTGATGATTTGTGCCATAGCTTCATTATACAACGATATCTGTTACTTGGCATAACAAATATCAATGAATTATTGCTGGGCTTCGATCAAGGCGTGTTCTTCGAACGTGCGGGCGAGCGCTTGCGTCATTTCAACGGCAATCGTGGGAGTGAGGAGCATTCGTACTAAGAGGGTTTGGACCGAGGTCGTCCAGTCAATCTCTTGCACCGTATCGGTATAGAACTCAATGGAGCTGGATTGTTTCACATCCTCTTTAAGGCGCTCTCGGACAACGTTTTCCAGCTGTTTTAAGTCCAGGCGTCCCGCGCTATTGAGAGTGTTTTCTTTTGATATTAAACGTTCCGGCCGGATCCATTTGCCGATGAGGAGCTCGGGCGTTCCTATTTCGCGCAATCCCTTTTGAAGCTCTTTAATCGCTCTGTCCCTGTGAGAGCTCTCTTGGTCGATCCAGAAAAAGAGCGCGGGCTGTGACCTGGTTTCCGCTTTGTCGAGTTCCTCCACCATGATGCGGATCGATTGCAGGGTCGTGGGGGAAAGGTTCGAAACGTTGTAGCCCAATGTCCGCGCCGTTTCCAGATTTCCGGGAACGGATTTGGTTTGCGATTGGAGCAGGGTTTGTAAACTCTGCAGCTCTTCTAAGCTCAGGTATCGCGCCTGTCTGGAGAGTGCGAGGTTCTGTCCGATAGCGGGTAAATTTGCCGGAGTCCTCAACAATAGTTGGATAAAGGCCAAGAGGTTTTGGCTCTGCTGTTTTTGATCTACGCTGTCTTGCTCAAATGAGGTCAATGGTTTTTCTGTTAGGGTTGCCGCGGGTTTGTGTTCCATAACGGAGAGGTTTAAGTTTGGAACTGTAATTTATTGACTAATTTATCAGTGCTATTAAATTAGACTTGACTAATTTAACGGTTATGTTAAAATTTTATCTTCCAGTGCCACGGCCTTTATCCAAGTCGGGATAATTAAAAAGAGACACTAAATGAAAATCGCTATGATCATCGTGCGCAGTTTGATGGGGCTTTTGTTCCTATTTGCGTCCATCGCCTATTTTTTAAAACTCTATCCGCAGCCGGAACTGACCGGCAGCATGAAAATATTCAATGCGGGCATGGAGGCTTCCGTCTACCTGATAGCTCTGGTCAAGGCCGTTGAACTCATTTGCGGAATTGCTTTTGTTTCCGGCCGGTTCGTGACCCTGGCCGTGGTACTGATTGCGCCCATCATCGTTAATATCTTTTGCGTCCATGCGTTTCTGGACCCCAAGGGTCTGCCGGTCGCTATATTCCTTATCATCGGAAACCTGTTTTTAGCCTACGGCCACCGCGAACGTTACCGAGCCCTGTTCAGCGCTAAAAGCTGATTAAACTCGGCTCAGCTCATTGTGCCCCCCCCGGAATTTGATCTTGAAAATTTCGTCATTGTCTGGTATTCATTAATAACCTTGGACCTCTTTCAATTTTCATTCCCTGCTTTTTTCCGGACTTTTTTGCTCCTAGTAGTTTTTTTCATTAACGCAGCGCGGCTCCAGGCCGGCGCTTTCGCGCGTGAAGACTGGATGATAACCTTTGAACCCACGCACCCCGCTTACTGGGGAGTGAGATGGGGGGAGGAGAACTTTTTTCTTCCTTATAGAATCCTGCAGCGGACCAAACATGCCGTTGAAAGCGGGTTCCTCAACAACTGGCGTTTTCGTTCTGGAAATGGCGGGGCCGGCGGCGTTGCTTTGCGCGCGTTGAGCCTGGGTCTGGACTTTGGAATGTACATGGGGCTCCAGAACGTTCACCACGCTCTAGGCCACGACGCGGCGGCCCGCGAGCTTGCGCGCGACTACGGACTGGGCGATGTGCCCTCCCGATATAACCAGGTCCTCCCCAGGCTCGTTGGCGGCGAGCTCTCTCAAAATGAGAGGAATACGGGCGGCGGACCGGACGCGGTAACTCAATACATGGTCCAACCCATGCAAGAGGAGATCCATATCTCCTTTGACCAGAGCAAAGAAATCATGGCGCAAGGCAACGTCAATACCACCCAACTCGCCAACTATATTTTCATGCGGACTCGTTTCTTTCAAGATGTCTCGGAGTTTGGAACAGTGGACCAGGACTATGCCGATTACATTTTAAACGGGTCGCCCAATTCCTCATCGAGCCGGCGATTTACGGGCGGCAGTTCCAAGTTCAGCACGGATTTCACTAACTATATCGTCAAGCTGAACGGCGGCCGTTATGGAGTCTCCAGTATATCGGACTACAAAATAAGAATGGATGACCTTAAGATGACGTTCTATTATCAGCTTTTCGATCCCGTCTTCTGGCTGGCTTTCTGGAAGGTGGGTCAGGACGGGATTTATCGCGGCCGCGAGCAGACCGCTGTCCCCATGTTCCATCTCACTGACCGCCTTGCGTACCTGCCTTCTTTTCGGACTTATTTCTCTCCGTTCGGAATAGAATACTATTTGGATGGATTTTTCCGCTGGGACCAAATTCTTTTTGACGTTTATGCCGCGCGCGGGGATAACCGCTATGAGGAACGCTCAGGGTTTGGCGCGAGCGTGGAAAACGTGAAGTTGTGGCGAGGAATCACTGTGGGGGCTTTTTTCGATTACCGTAGGGAGCCTGCTTTAAATCGCATCCTGATCAACGCCCCGCTCGCGGCGTCCGAACTAAACCGGTTAACGAGCGTGACGAATTTCGGCGTCTCGCTCAAACTTCCCGTCTGGTTTTTTGATCGCGGAGGAGATCCTAAAAATGCCTTCCTCTATGCCCGCTGCGGACAGAAGACCGACGGTTGGATCCCGGGCGAATACCTTCGCGGCTCAACTTACCTTCAGGCAGGAATCGGCCTCCGCCTCTGATCCGGCAACGTAACAACTGAACCCGCGTCCCCCTTGACTTTTCCTATAATAGTACACACATTGTAAGTATGAATGGGCTGCGCTTTGAATGGCATAAGGTTAAGGGCAGGAAGAACGTTGGAAAACATAGTGATTCGCATCAATTTACAAACGCATTCAAACCAATTACTGCAAGATGTTTCAGGCGCTGGATAAGCTCATCGCGTCAAAATCCCGCATTTAAAGAGTCTGCCCGCTATTTTTAAGATCTCAAGAGACACTTTTAACTGGCAGTAAGATGAATTTATTGACAATGTTAATTTATCCGGATATAATTACTATATGAGAAAAATTGTCCAAAGGTTGTTTAAGCTCCATTTAGCCAAAGACCGGTCTGCCTTCTTGTGGGGGCCGCGCAAGGTAGGTAAATCTTATTGGATTGCCAAAGAGCTGAAGGGCGCAACAGTCGTTGACCTTTTAAAAACAGACTTGTACGCAGAATACGCGTCGCGACCTGCTTTATTGCGGGAGCGCTACGCCGACCATCGCGGCTTGATCGTGATCGATGAAGTGCAAAAGGTTCCCGCCCTATTGGATGAGGTTCATTGGCTGATTGAAAACCGGGGGAGCCGGTTTTTAATGACCGGTTCCAGCGCGCGCAAACTAAGGCGCGGTCATGCGAACCTTTTGGGAGGAAGGGCCTGGCGCAAGACCATGACCCCGCTTTCTTATTTAGAGGTAGAGGGCTTTGATCTGGAAAAAGTCATGGTGTCGGGACTTTTGCCGCCGCATTTTCTTTCCGAGGAGCCATTGGAGGACTTGCGGGCGTATGTTTCGGATTATCTAAAAGAAGAAGTGGCGCAGGAGGCGCGGATAGAAAACATTCCCGCTTTTTCCGAATTTTTACGTTTGGCGGCCATCCATAGCAGCGAACTGATCCAATACACAAACATTGCTCGCGAAACCGGGATATCGCAAAAAGCGGTGCGAACCTATTTCGATATTTTAAACGACACCTATCTTGGCATCCGGGTTCCTTCCTGGAAAAAGGCCAAAACGCGGCGCATGATCCTTACGGAAAAATTCTATCTTTTCGATGTGGGCGTTGCGAACTATTTGGCGCGCCGCGCGCCCCGGATAGGGAGTTCTGAGTTCGGAAAATCGTTCGAGAATTATATTTTAATGGAACTGCGCGCTTATCAGGCTTATCGAAACCCGGATCTGCCCATTTATTTTTGGCGGACTAGTTCAGGACAGGAGGTTGATTTCATATTAGGAGAAATGGACTTGGCTCTTGCGGTCAAGGCTTCCAGCCGCACGCACGAAAATGATTTGCATGCCCTGCAACTTTTAAAACAAGAAAGCAGGGTAAAAAAACGCCTTTTGATCTCTTTGGATTCTCACCCTAAAAATATGAACGGCATAGAAGTCCTGCCATGGAAACTCTTCATCCAAAACCTTTGGAACGGCGATTATATATAACCGCCAGCACGCAATATTTGGAAGACATTATTTGATAAAATATAAGCAAATATTCAGGTCTCGTACTAAAGCACGAGCCTCCTGTGGGGACCGTTTCACGGAGCGAGGCTTCGCCCCCTTTTAGGGGACTGTCCCTTTCCAAAGAAGAAATAAGGATGGGGACGTCTCCTCCGGTCATTGCCCGCAGGGCAATTCAGCGACTTTTTAATAACAAAGACACTGGATTCCCCTAACGGGGACAGATGTGAATAGTTACAAATATAAATTAAATTAAAATAAAATTGGGCAGTTAGGAAATTTAATGTTCGTTCCCA
>JAHFBY010000159.1:0-4755 GCA_023249835.1 Elusimicrobiota bacterium
GTTTTTTATATTAGTGGGCCCTTCTGGCTGCGGCAAATCCACTACTTTGCGGATGGTGGCCGGCCTTGAGGACATTTCTGATGGAGAAATTTGGATTGGGGGCAGATTGATCAACGATGTCCCGCCTAAAGACCGGGATATTGCAATGGTTTTTCAAAACTATGCCCTTTACCCGCATATGACGGTATATGAAAATATGGCGTTCGGCTTAAAATTAAGGGGATATAATAAAAAAGATATTGAAGAGCGAGTCCGAGACGCGGGTGAAATTTTAAATATGTCCCAACTTTTAGGCCGTAAACCCAAAGAGCTTTCCGGCGGTCAGCGCCAGCGCGTGGCGGTGGGCCGCGCCATCGTGCGCAAGCCCAAGGTTTTTTTATTTGATGAGCCGTTATCCAATTTGGACGCTAAACTGCGCGTTCAGATGCGAGCCGAGCTTTCCAAATTGCATGACCGTTTGCAAACTACCATGATTTACGTCACGCACGATCAGGTGGAAGCCATGACCATGGGAGACCGAATCTGTGTTATGAAAGATGGGGTTATCCAGCAGATTGCTCCGCCCATTGAGCTTTATAATAATCCGGCCAACAAGTTTGTCGGGGGCTTTATCGGTTCGCCGCCCATGAATTTTTTAAACGTGGAAATAGTTGTTGGAACAAACGGTTCTAAGGGAGTATGGCTCAAAGAATCTAATTTGAAAGATCAATCTTCCGGCTTTAAACTCAAACTCTTGCCGGAAATGGAAAAAAACGCGGACTCTTATATCGGCAAGACTGTGGCCTTGGGCATTCGACCGGAGGATATATATGATCAGTTGCTTTATACCGGCCCTAAAATTGAAGGATCAACGTTGAAATCAAACGTGGAAGTTGTGGAGCCAATGGGCGCAGAAAAGTATCTTTATCTAAGCACGGGTTCCAACAATATGGTAGCTCGGGTAGAACCTCAAAACACAGCCAAGGCGAATCAAAATATCGAATTGGTTTTTAATATGGAAAAAATTCATTTGTTCGATATGGAAACAGAAAAATCAATCGTTTAACTCAAGGTTTAAGGATATTGATCGGTGCATTTATTTAGGGGCATAAAAAAAACTTTCTTAATTATATTCTTTGCGGGTTGGAGTATTTCATCATTCCATAACCATCGCGATCATATCGGCGATTTACATCGCTCTCATGAACCCTGCAACATTTGTTTCCTAACCAGCCAAATTAAACAATCGGTTTTGCATGGTTTTGCGCAGATTGGTTTTGAGCTGCGTGAGCAGCGCGAAACCCAGTTCAGTCTTTGTGTTTCTCAAGCTAATTTGCAAGTTTCTTCCCTTAATAGATCGCGCGCTCCTCCGGTCTCACTCTAGTTCGCCTCCGTTTCAAAAAAATAATTATTTAAGTCTTTTTATACAGGGAAACATATCGTCTATCAAGGAGGGAGAGATGCGATTTTTTATTTATATTATTTTGCACATACTAATATTTGTTCAATTATGCGGGTCTATTGCTGCCCAGGAGCCGCCAACGTCTTGGGTTAAAGCCCAAGGTTTAGCAAACGCCTTAAATCCTAAAATTAGCCTAATCGGAGATTTTGTAGCCAACGCTGGACCTATGGCTGACTCTTCTGCCAATCAAATTGGATTGCGGGAAACCGAGTTGGGTTTTCAAGCGGAAGTTGATCCGTATGCGCGCGCGGATTTTTTCGCTTCTTTTGCGAATGATGAAACTCCCTCATTTGAAGAGGGCTATGTCGCGCTTTTAAGTCTGCCTTGGGGTTTGCGCGGCCGCGGCGGAAAGTTTCGCGCTAATTTTGGACGCTTAAACTCCACTCATCCCCACGAATATTCGCAAGTTTCCACCCCCTTGGTTCTAGCGGAATTTCTGGGCAGTGATGGATTAAAGGATGTTGGGGCCGAGGTCACAAGAGCTTTTGCTCCTTGGGGGATTTACACGGAGTGGACCTACGCCTTATTGAACGGTTTAGGAAAAAGCGAAAATTCAGATCCTGCTACTACGACGGTCACTGATTCCGATGGAAATAAAGTAGCGGTGCAGGTCTATCAAAAAAACAGCGCAACCCAAAGGCAGGTCAGAAACTTTGCCCATGTTTCTCGTTTGCGGGCATACTTCGACTTTTCTGATGCAATGAATATTGATTGGGGAATTTCAGGCTTATTGCACAATCCAAAAGAAATGAAAGAGACCCGCATGGCAGCTTTAGACGTTACCTTGCGTTGGAAGCCGTTGCAGCAGGGGACCTTCAGGTCCGCGATTTGGCGGACCGAGGCCATTTATTCCGACCGCAAATTGCCCAGACAAACCAGCGTTGTCACAGGAGCCGTTACCGCGTATGAAAAACAATTATATCGCCGGGGGATTTATAGCTACGTTGAGTTTGCGCCCATCAAGCGTTGGAAGTTCGGATTGCGCGGGGATTATGTGGAGAGCCCGGAAGCGGCCAATACTACGCTCACCTTGCAGGACGGCAGTTCGCGCACTGTGGAAAGCGCTATCACGCGTGCGCTCAGTCCTACCGTTACATTTATTTGGAGCGAGTTTAACCGGCTGCGCGCGGAATATCAGTATAAAGTGGCGCCTGGAGATGACGTTGAGCATAGGTTATTTTTACAGTGGACCATTATTTTAGGACCTCATGGCGCGCATCCGTTTTAGGACAAGATGATATTTTAAAGGAGGCTACAATGCAACGCATAAACTATACGATCATGAACTTTATTCTATTTTTATCCTTATCTTTATCCGCTGGGTGGGTGTGGTCTAAGTCCTTGAAAGTAGTGACCACTTCTACGGATTTGGAGTCGCTGGCCAAAACCATTGGCGGGGAAAGGGTAGAGGCTCAAAGTTTAGCTTCGCCCAAACAGGACCTGCACTTTGTGGACGCTAAACCATCGTTGATACTCAAATTAATGAAGGCGGATCTGTTTATTGAAAACGGAATGGAATTGGAAGTGGGCTGGGCTCCTTTGTTGGTACATTCTTCCGGCAACCCTCTCATCCAAGCCGGCGCTCAAGGCCATTTGGACGCCTCCGCCGCCATTGAGGCGTTGGACGTGCCCCTTAACCCTAACCGCGCCATGGGTGACGTACACCCCGCCGGCAACCCGCACTACTTAACGGATCCGGAAAACGGCAAGCGTGTGGCGCAATTAATCAGTAATAAATTGTGCGATTTCTCACCCAACGACGCTGAGTATTTTAAACAAAATCTTGCGGGGTTCGATAAAAAAATGGATCTAAAAATTAGAGAATGGATAGATTTAATGGCTCCGTATCGAGGCGTTCCCTATGTTAGCTATCATAAGGACGTCGCATATTTTGCCAAGCGGTTCGGCTTAAATTCAGTGGGAGAAATTGAGCCCAAGCCCGGCATACCTCCCACCGCGCAGCACACCGCTGATTTGATTAGCCGCATGCAAACGGGAAAAATAAAATTGATCATCACCCAGCTTTGGCATGAGCCGCGGACACCGGAATCAATCGCTAAAAACACGGGGGCAAAAATATTTACCTTTATTCAGTTTCCAGGGGGCGTGGAAGCCGCTAGAGACTATATCGGCGCGGTGGACTACAACGTCCATCAAATCCTGAATTTGTTGAGCGGTTCCGCGGGAGAAACACATTAATGCCTGCCCTCATCCGGTTCAAAGAAGCGGATTTAGGCTATGGCCAATCCTTAATCTTGCGCGGAGTCAACTGCGTAATTGAGCGTGGCGAGAGCGTTGGTTTGGTAGGTCAAAACGGCTCCGGCAAAACCACGTTTTTGCGCGGGGTCTTGGGTTTAATCCCGCCACTCTCAGGCAAACTTGAGGTTGATTCCAGTCAATGTTTCGCCTACGTTCCGCAAATGGAAAACTTGAACTTTTACCTGCCTTTGACCGTGCGCGAAGCGGTGTATTTGACAGCTAGGGCAAAGCGTTTTTTGGGCGGGATAACAGCGATGGAAAAGCTGGCGGCTGAATCTGCGATGGAGCGGGTGGGGATTAATGAAATCGCAAATAAGTTGATTCGGGAATGTTCCGGCGGGCAGAGACAAAAAACCATATTGGCCCAAGCGATATCGCAAAAGCCGGACGTTTTGCTTTTAGATGAACCCACCAAAGGGTTGGACGTCATAGCGGAAAGGGACCTCCTATCTTTAATTGATAGTATTAAAAAGGAAAGGGATCTCACGCTTTTATTGGTAACGCATAGTTTGCACATACCCTTAAACCACATGGAAAAAATATTTTTATTTTGTAAACAATCTTTGATCCCAACCACTCCTGATGAACTGATTCATACCAAAAAACTGGAGCAAATTTATGGCGCGACCTTTCTACATCATGAGTTTGATGGTTTTCGTTGGGTTCAGCCATTAAAGCAGGAGGCGTTATGAACCCATTTTCCTTGCCATTTATGCAATACGCAGTAGCGGCCAGCCTATTGTCGGGCGTAGCCTTATCCTTTATCGGCTTATTTATTTTGGTGAGGAGAGTTTCATTTTCCGGGTTAGCTGTTTCGCAAATGGCTGCTTTAGGCACAGTTATTGGAGTCGTCTTGGGCGTTCATATTGGGGAGTTTGGTTTTGCATTAGCGGCGGTGGGAGCCGGGATGCTGCTTTTAGATCAATTTTCAAAACAGCACAAGGTTCCTCAAGAAATCGGAGTAGCTTCCTTATATATATTGGGGGCAGGGGCATCTGTTCTTATATTATCAAAGGCTCCGGGAGGCGAGTCCCATACGTTGAGCGTTTTTTTTG
>JAHFBY010000159.1:4765-5454 GCA_023249835.1 Elusimicrobiota bacterium
GTAAGCGTTCTCGTATTAACGGTTTTCATTCTTGGTTTTTGGTTTTATCGTTGGCTTTGGCTTGCGTTTGACTCTCAATCCGTTGAAGTTTCCGGGATAAATTGCAAACGTTGGAACTTTCTATTCCATATGCTTTTTGCCTTAGCCATGACGGTGTCCATTCATATTTTTGGGGTTTTATTGGCGTTCTCCTATCTTTTATTGCCGGCGGCCGCCGGTTTATTATTGACTAACCGAATTAAAACATTGGTGTTCTTTATTCCCCTATATACGGCGCTTGCGACCTTGGCGGGATATTATTTTTCTTTCCAATTCGATTGCCCCGCCGGGCCTTTTCTTTCTTCTTTGCTGGCGCTCATGGTTCTCTTAGCTGGGATCTGGCGTTAGGGGAATTGCTTCCTAAAGGGTTGTTTGCTAGAATAAAGCTGCAAACGTTTGGGAAAAATCTGATTTTGTTCCAGAATTCTTCCATTTTACCGATACTGTTTAAGGCTCCCGGGCTGTTAGCTCAATTGGCAGAGCAAGCGACTCTTAATCGCTAGGTTACAGGTTCGATTCCTGTACAGCCCAAGATTTTTTCTTCCGGGCCACTCCTCTCTTTGCAATATCAGGGTTAAAAGCAAATAGTTGACAAAAAAGTCAGGTATTGGTATACTTTCTTTAAGAGGCTTTATTCAATGAAAATTACT
>JAHFBY010000160.1 GCA_023249835.1 Elusimicrobiota bacterium
ATTAATTTTATATTGATTTTTCATTATGTTAGCTGCTTTTAAAAATTGGGATTGGCACTCCTCCTTTGGCGTTATCCATCAAAAAATCAAGAGAGGAAACAATGGAAAATATTTTTCCAGCCACCATGAGATGTGCCCAGGTAGGCGAACAACCTTTAAGTTGAACGGCCTTACCTTTTAAATGGGCAATGTCCCAAGACTGAATTTTTTGCGCAACTGCTTCCGGCGATGAACGTGGAGGAAATAATTCATTAAGATCAATGGTCAGTTTTTCGTTAGCCATAAAAAATGTTTATACGCTAAATGATTCTCCGCAGGAACAACTGGAAGTGGCGTTAGGATTAGAAATTTTAAAACCAGATTTCATTAAACTTTCTTCATAATCCAGTTGTGAACCGTCAATATACTGTAAACTAGTAGAGTCTACCACCACAGTTATTTCATTTTTTTTAAACACACTATCTTCCGATGCAATAGAATCGGCAAAAGCAAATTGATAAGAAAGTCCAGAACAGCCGCCGCCCGTCACTTTCACTCGTAGCGCGGCTGTGTTTTTACCTTGCTTGGCAGCAATTTGTTTAACCTTATGCGCGGCCTTTTCCGTAATAGAGATTTCCATGGGCAGGTTTGAGTGCGTATTAAATTTCCACGGAATTGCCGCAACCGCAGGAATGTTTCACGTTTGGATTGTTAATTGAAAACCCTTCGCTGGCAAAGTCTTGCACATAGTCAATGACGCTGCCTTTTAATTTTTCCGCGGTTTCATTATCGATCAATACCGAAACGCCCTCGGACGTAATAACTTGATCAGTCTCTTTTTGAGTATCAAAACTAAAGACGTATTGGGATCCGGAACAGCCGCCACTTTCCAGAGCAATTCGGAGTGATTTTCCATGCGCTTCCGGGTCGCTGGATAAAATTGACTTCAATTTTAGAATACTGTTGGACGTTAAAGTAATTGGTGAATTTAGAATTGGCGCGGCGTCGTTCATAAGGGCCTCCTTAAAATATTAACTTGCTTCTCCTTCTTTGCGCGAGAAAAGCTCGCGATCCTCATGGATGTGGCTTTGGTGCATAATCTTATCCGTATCTTTTTGTAGTCCATGTTTTTTCATGTAATCAGCAACGGCTGCTTTTACAGCATCTTCCGCCAAGACCGAACAGTGCATTTTTATTGGCGGTAACCCGCCTAAGGCTTGAGCAACATCCTCGTTTTTTATTTGGAGCGCTTCCGCCAAGCTTTTACCATGAATCATTTCAGTCGCAATGGAACTTGTGGCAATAGCCGTGGTGCAGCCAAATGTTTTGAACTTTGCGGCAACAATGGTGGGCGTATTATTTTGCCGATTAATTTTAAGATAAATTCTTACAATGTCCCCACACGCCGGATGACCAACTGTTCCCACACCGTCAGCATTAGGGATTTCGCCAACGTTGCGCGGGTTCATGAAATGATCAACTATTTTTGGATTATAGGCACTCATTTCTATTAACTATACCAATAGCCGACTTTTTTGTCAAGTATTGTCAACGCCTCCTTGCCCCTCTTTAACCCATATTTTACAATAGATGTGAGCCCAAAGGCAGGAGGTGGAGCGGAAGCGGAACACGCTCTCGCGCTTTAGTGCCGGGGGTAAGGGCAAGCGGCGTGATGCAATAATATTAAGCCTTATATCAACGAAATTTCAGCGCGATTATTAAGCGCTAATGGGTGAATGTTTTTCCAGGCGCGCGAGTTTTGAGATGCTTGCCAAAGGTCATAGTTGCGTTGCAGGTTGAGCCAGAGTTCCGGGCTAGTGTTAAAAGCTTTGGACAGGCGCAAGGCCATTAACGTAGTGACCGGCCCGCGTTCATTGACTATTTGGGAAAGTGTTTTTCGGGAAACTTTCAAAGCCTCTGCCGCTGTAGAAATCGTTATATTTAGCGGTTCCAGGTAATCTGATTTTATAATTTCACCCGGATGCGTGGGCCGCCTGGTTATAATTCTAGTCATGATCCCTCCATTCAATGATAATCTTGATAGTCAACGACGAACGCGTCTCCATTTTTAAATTGAAAGGTAACGCGCCAGTTTCCAGATACCGTTACCGCCCAATGCCCTTTTAATGTCCCCTGCAAAGAATGAAGTTTAGATCCCGGATAATTCATATCATTGATGCGCATAGCGCTGTGCAGTCTGTCTAAAATCAATCTCAGCTTCTTAACGTGGTCCGCTTGTATGCCTCTTTTTGAACCATCGTAGAAGAAGTCTTCCAACCCTTTATCCCGGAAGCTTTTTATCACCCCTAAAGTGTAACTTATAAGGTTACAAATGTCAATACTTCGCATTGAGTCCCCGGAACTACACACCAGTCTCCTAAAGTGGGGCGAGGGGGAGTTGCCCTTGACAAAATTTAGATCCCGATCTATACTTATCTAAATTATTATAGTTATTATTTCTACACACAGGAGATGATATGCCGAGTATACTAACCTGTTCGTTACGACTTATTGTTAAACCGTTTGAATTACACTCTTCTTGGACCCGCTTTGCACAACCATTAGCCATAACGTTTATTATTAGCATCATTGAATTCGTAAATTTTTCTGGGTTTGCCTATTCAAACGATTTAATAAAGGTGCAGTCTATTACGCAAGAGTTTATTTTAGGATTAAAAAGTATGGAAGATCCAATTACGGGACTAGTGCCCAGCCATAAGGGGCATCCGGGATATGAGCGGTTAAGTTTTGTCTATGACCAAGCGATTAATGCGTTAATTTTTAAGGCGGGGAACAATCAAGAGGAGGCAGAAAAAGTATTAGACTATTTTGTAAAAAGAACACGGTTGCCAGTAGAAGAGGTTAAAAATGGAGCGGACTCTAATAGCATATATGGAATTTTAAAATTACTGAAAAGTGATAAAGGGTCTGATATGATGGTGGCGCCTGTAAATGCATTGGATGTTTCTGCGCAAGCGCGGGAGGGACGTAGCCAATTGGAGTTTTGGACAACTCCTGGCCCCATTGCTTTTATGGTTATGGCGCTATTGCAAGTTAATAGTGAAAAATATAAGGAGGATGCTTTGCGGTTAGGAAAGGTTTTGCTCGCTATGCAGAGGCAGGATGGGGGAATTATAGATGGTGATCGCGGCCCGGGAAAAGTGCATACAGAACCGCACATGGACACCTACAGCGCTTTTTTACAACTTTATCAGGTTACCCAAGATCCGCAATGGCAATGCGCAGCGGAAAATGCATTTAACTGGTTTAAAAGAAATGTGTTTAAACCGGAAGAGGGTAAAATATATCAAGGATTATGGGAAACAGGGTTAAATTCTACCTTTGCCACGGACTCCTATTCCTGGACTATGGCAGGGCCAGCCGGAGATAAGTTTCCCTATAAATCGCTGCATTGGTTAACGCATGTCATGTTAAACCGTTGTTTGAGTCGAGTAGATTTGGAACTTCCGGACGGAAAAAAACAAAGTTTAATCCTGGTCGATTTTACCGATTCGGAAGATCCAAAAGTCCAGGAAGAACGGCATGGTTTTCATCCCATGGGATCTATGGAGTGGGCCGGCGGAGTCATTTTAGCGTTACAAAAAAATGCGGTCCGGTTTTGGAATGCGCCTGACGCAAAGGATCGTGTTTGGGCAAGTTTTTATAAAGGTTTGGCAGAGTTGTTGTTGGCAGAATCCCAAAAGGGTTTTTATAGGTTGCCCGGGACAAATGGAAAATTTACGTTTTATGCCACTGGCCAGGGCGTGGCCGTGGGACATGGGTGGGACACCCCGTACTTTTATGTTAAACCTAAGTTTAGGAGTAAAAAAACACAAATTTTAGGAGCCAGTACCGTTGGCGGATGGCCTATTTTGCCAATGGAAGGGTTAAATCCGTTTGTGTTAAAGGATAATTACAAAAATAAATATGATGAGATCCCTTTAACCGAGACAGATAATGAAAAAGTTAAACAGTATGTTAACCGAATTGTGTTAGAACACAGTTATAAGGAAAATGTTCCGCAAAAAGCATCGGATTCTAGAGAAGCGATTGTTGAACCTGGGAATTTTAACCAACAAATGTGGGTTGCGTTAAATAAAAAAAAGTACAAAGAAGCCGTTAAATGGGCTAACAAAGTGGTAAATAACCCAACGTGGATAAAAATTGCGCGCCGCGACCAAGCTCTAAAACAGCAAGAAGTTGGCGGTTTAGTTGAATATCAGTGGGGGACCTCCGGTTTCGAAGCGGCGCAACAGTCCCAATTGATTTCGCGCTATCCCATTTTAAACGAGGTTGGCAGCGCCATGTGGGGGCTGGTTCAGGCTAATCTTGAACTGGGAAAGAGGCAGGAGGCAAAGTATTGGATGAAACGATTGATTAAGGAAGTTTCCAGTCACCAGATCTACGATCCGGTAAAGAAAGGCTATTGGAACGCAGTTATATCTTGGAACTATACTTCCGGTCCTTTGGGGCAACTATTTGAGGAAGTGATAAAAGAAACCAAGCAACAGGACTGGTGCCAGCATTTGTTGGATATTTCCGTAGACAATATCCAAGTGTATCCCCTACCCACTTTGCTGCCAACAGCCAATACCCCGCTTGTGCCTGCCTACCCCACGGAAATGGGTTACTATTGACAGCGTATTGAAATATTTGTTAAAATTTTATCATCTCTTATCGCGAGTGGGGGAGGGAATGGCCCAATGAACCCACGGCAACCGTCTTAAAAAAACATATTAAGAGTCAGGTGCCTACGCCAGCCTTAAATAGCCCATAAATGGGCGCGCCCCATTGGGCGTGGGCAACGATGAGAGGAGAAAATAATCCTCCCGGGAAATTCTCCTCGGAGGTTTTTTTATAATTAAACCCGGGTTAAAGGAAATTATAATGGGAAAAATAAAAGGTTTAAAGTGTAAAGAATGCGGCCAAGAGTATCCGGCAGTTGCTAAACATGTCTGCGAATTTTGTTTTGGGCCCTTGGAAGTGGCGTATGATTATGACTTTATCCGTAGAGAAATCAGCAAAGAAAAAATAATGTCTCGTCCCCGCACTTTGTGGCGGTACCATGAACTCTTGCCGGTAGAGACCAAAGATGTAATTTCTTTAGGCGAAGGGTACACCCCGTTTTGGAAGTCGCGCAATTTGGGCAAGCTCTTGGGGCTTAATAACCTTTATATAAAAAATGATTCGGTTAATCCTACATTCTCATTTAAAGACCGCGTGGTTACCGTTGCTTTGACGCGCAGCCGAGAACTTGGCTTTGATGTGGTGGCGTGCGCGTCTACCGGAAACTTGGCAGGCGCGGTTGCCGCTTATGGCGCGGTTGGCCGGTTTAAAACCTTTGTGTTTATTCCCGCGGACCTGGAAATGGGCAAAGTGATTGGCGCCGGGGTATTTGACCCAATTATTGTGGCGATTGAAGGCAACTATGATGAGGTCAATAGACTTTGCTCCGAAGTTGCGG
>JAHFBY010000161.1 GCA_023249835.1 Elusimicrobiota bacterium
TCGTAACCAGATGAACCCTGCCCGATTTGCTGTATTTGGATAATCGTAAAAACTTTGTCGGAGGCGTAATCTCCAAAGAACGCTTTTTTAGCGCTTGCGCTATTTCTTCGTCTGTAACAATCGCTTCCCATTGGTAATGAGGAGAATTTTTGCAGTATTTGCAATGGACCGTACATAAATAGGGTTCTTTACGTCCGTCGGTCCAGGCGTTTTGGGGTTCTTCTGTTTTACCGCCGCAGTTTGCGAAAAAGAAACAGTTGGCCGCGCGCTTATCGTAAATTAAAACCAAGTTGTTGGTATGTTCTATCGCTGAGTTTGTGACCGGACTCTCGGCATCTTTACCGCCGTAAACCTGGCAATGATCTTCATTGCAAAGGCTAAACCCGTCTCCGCTATGACGGTTTAAATTCCTTAAAGCATAGGATCGGCTGACAATGGCTTGCGCTTCCATGGCCGCTAAAGGATATTCCAATCCAATCTCTTCGGTGAGAATACCTTTAATATAATTGTCCATCTCAACTTCGTTTATAACAGTTAAGAGGTCCTTGTCCTTTTGGCGGACTAATACAGCGTTCCGGTAAGGTTTGCCGTTGATTCGGATGGCAGACTCTTTATCAGCGGCAATAAAGCGCACCGGCAAATTCAGCACTTGGTTATCGATTTCAATACCGTTGCCTTTAGGTTCGATCAGTAATATTTTGCGGCCAGACAAACTCTTTTTCTTGCCAGACTCTACTTCTTGGGCAAAATAATCTGACTCTGCTCCCAAATTAAAGCTGGGGATCCTTTGCAGTATGCCAATGCGCATGGTTGTCTCTAAAGGTTCAGCCAAAGAGGCAATAGAGCGCGGCAACGAAACTAAAGAAGCCAGAGTTAGGGCAAAACTCAAAGCCGCTCGGAGAATAGATATTCGCATAATTTTATTGATATTTGATACTATTTTATCATATTTTCCCTTTGCTTGACAAACCCTTTTTTCTGTGTTATACCATACTTAGCCCGAGCACTATGATTTTTAAAGCAAAACTAAAGGTTTTATCCCGGATTGCCGGTCTGTTGGCTGGTTGGGCCGCTATCATGCTCTCCTTTTCACCACTTCTATTGGCTTCCTTAAAATTTCTCAATAGCGGGGTTTCTTCTGACTTGCATTCAGTTTACTTTGCGGATGAGTCCACCGGCGTTGTTGTCGGCGATTCCGGGCGAGTTCTTTTTACCGCGGATGCAGGCGTTTCCTGGACCGCGCAAACCAGCGGCACCAGCGCCGCTTTGCGCAGCGTACATTTCGTTAACTCTTCTACGGGCGTTGCCGTTGGCAACGATGGCGCCATTATTAAAACAACAAACTTCGGCAGCACTTGGACTGCGGTTAACAGCGCTGTAACCGAAATACTTTACAGCGTGTACCTGATTAACATTTCCAGCGCCTGGGCCGTTGGCGCTTCCGGCACGATCCTTAAATCAATGGACGGGGGCAATTCTTGGGTTAACGGCAAGGGCAATGGGGTTCCTGTTTCCGGAATTGATTTAAAAAGCGTGTTTTTTATCAACTCTTCTACCGGCTGGGTATGCGGCAACTCCGGGAACGTTTGGATTACTCAAAACGGCGGCGCAGACTGGTCGGCCTTAACCAGCGGAGTGTCAAATAATTTAAATTCCATTTTCTTCATTAACCGTTCCACCGGTTTCCTCGTTGGCAACAACGGGGTGGTGATGATGTCCACCTCCAGCGGGAACACTTGGCAATCCATATACAGCACTTCTACCGATTATAACGCCGTGCACTTTGCCAGCACCGAAATTGGTCGCTTTGCCGGAGATTCGGGCGCGGTGGTCCAGTCTACCGATACCGGACGAACTTTTACGGTATTTAGAGCCACTACTTCCAAGGACCTTTATGACCTGTACTACCCCACCACTTTCGTTGGCTATTATGTGGGCGCGGGTGGCATTATTTTAAAAGAGTCCACGAGCTCGGTGGACAGCGCCAGCTCTGAGTTAGGCGTGCAGGACGGAAGTTTACGCGCCATCAACAACCTCTTTGACCCTTCTAAAAATGAGAGCACCACTATTGAATACGGTATTGTCAATACCGGCAACGTCTCCGTTCGCATCTATAGTTTACAGGGCCGGGAAGTGCGCACTATGGTTAACGAACAGAAAGTCGCGGGAGTTTACTCTGTCCTTTGGGATGGGCGCAACGATACCGGAGAACTGGTCGCCAGCGGCATTTACCTGGTGCACATAGAAGCCGCAAAATTTTCGAAAACTCAAAAAATTGCGGTCGTTAAGTGAGGGCATGATAAATCACTCGAAAGCCTGGCGGCTGATTGCCGCCATCTACATTGCAATTGGCCAAGTTAATAGTTTGCGCGCCGGCACAGCGCAAACCGCGCCTGATTTTTTGCTGGAAATTATGAGCGCAAGGTTAGAAGGCTTGGGCGGCGTTACGGTTGTGGGCGCCAACGACACTTCAAGTTTGGACGGCAATCCCGCTGCTTTAAGCCAACTCACTAGACCTGAACTTAACTTTTTTTATGCCGCCACTCACGACACCAGCCGACACGGTTACTTTGCTTATGGACACCCCCTAGTTCAACGCGCTAATTTAAAACTGTCTTTGGCAACCGCTGTTCATTACTTTTCGGCCGGCAACATTGATATTAATTACGCGGACGGAACCACCCGTTCCTTTAACGCCGAAACCGGATACACCGCAATGTTTTGCCTGGGAATTCAGTTTTATAATTGGCTGGGTTTAGGCGTAACGCCCAAACTCATTCGTTCAACTTTAGTGGAACAGTTTGAAGCAAACGCCCAAGCCGCCGATCTTGGCGTTCTCCTTATCCCCTTTCCCCAGCTCTTTAGGCGCAAACTTTCTTTAGGCGCGTCCATGCGCAATCAAGGAACAAAATTAACTTATCGTTCGCAGCAGCAAGATTTGCCGAGCCTAAGCAGTTTTGGCGGATCCATCGAAGCTATGAAAAGTTCTGAACGCGGGAGTTTGCTGCTATTGGCGCAAGGAGAGACCTTGTTAGGCGAGAAAACCCGCTATCGTTTGGGCGGCGAATACTCTTTGGGTTTTGACCAGGGCGAACGGTCTATTTTTTTCCGCGCGGGAACTCGCATTCAGTTTGACGATAAAGACTTTAGCCTGGGCGCAGGATTTCAGGAAAGAAGTTTTATTTTAGATTACGCTTTTATCAACGCCACGGAACTGGAACGCACTCACCGTTTCAGCATCCTTTACCGGTTTGGCCGCGATCCCGAACTGCCGGAATATAAAACTTTAAGCACTGAACCGCAGTTGATGAACATACAAAAAGAAAAAGTAGAAAAAGAACAATTTAAAATGCTCAATCCTGACGGTACCGAAACGGACAAAGTTGATAAGAGCGCCCAACCGCAACTGTTAAAGCCTGATGAGGAAAAAAAGAATAAAGAGTATTACCAGTTAATGGAGCCGGAAGATTACGAGCCTTAAGCTCCTAGTGGGAGTTAAAAGAGTTCTTCTTGCGCAGCTTTTATTTTTGAAAGCGGCAGGTTTAAATGTTTTAGGGCCAAAGTGTTCACTTTGCGGCCCATGCGCGTGCGGCTGATGAACCCGATTTTTAGCAGGTAAGGTTCCACCATTTCTTCCAAAGTTTCTGATTCCTCATTTAAAGTGGCGGCGATCGCTTCTACCCCCACCGGACCTCCTTGGTGATGGTCAATAATTACGCTCAGGTATTTTCGGTCCAGTTCATCTAAACCCAAATCGTCCACGCCTTCAATTTTTAAGGATTCCAGTGCAGTGTCGCGGCGGATTTGTCCGTCCGACTTTACCGCGGCGTAGTCGCGCACGCGCCGCAAGAGCCGGTTAACCACGCGCGGCGTCCCGCGCGAACGGTTGGCCACTTCCAGCGCTGAGTCCTCGTCAATGGCCACGTTTAAAAGATTGGCCGAACGTTTAACGATCTGCACGAGGTCGGGCTGGTTATAGAAGTCTAGGTGATAGGAAAGGCCGAATCGTTCGCGCATGGGCGCGGACAAAAATCCCGCGCGCGTCGTGGCGCCGATTAGGGTAAAATGTTTGAGGTGAAAGTTGAGCGTGCGCGCGTGCGCCCCTTTGTCCACCACGAAATCAATCTTGTAGTCTTCCATGGCAGGATAGAGAAACTCTTCGACCACCGTGGGCAGGCGGTGAATTTCATCAATGAAGAGGATGTCCCCCTTTTGCAAATTCGTTAAAATCCCCATCAGGTCCGCGGAACGCTCCAAAGCGGGGCCCGAGGTGGTAAAAATTTTTGAATTGTACTCTTTGGCAATGATGTTGGCCAAGGTGGTTTTGCCCAGGCCCGGCGGGCCGTAGAACAAGATGTGTTCTAAGGGCTCGTCTCTCTGGCGGGCAGCGGCAAGCGAAATGGAGAGCTTGTCCACCAAACTCTTCTGGCCGATGAACTCGCGCAAAGATTCCGGGCGCAGGCTCTTATTTATTTTTTCTTCTTCCGGAGAAATGGCTTTTCCGGAGACAAGGCGCTCTCTGCTCATAAACGTTTAGGAAGCATTTTGAAATTTAAATATTTCAGCGATCATTTCCTCGGCGGACTTGACCTTAGGGTTTATTTCCAAGGCATGCGCGATTAAACGCAGGGCCTCGCCCTCGTTGTAGCCCACTTGGTCGAGCACTTGCATCACTTCCCGCGAATAATCCGTTTCTCCCTCTACGGGCGCGGAGAGCGCGCCGCCTTCCATGTCGAGCGCAAACTTGCGCATGCGCCCGCGTAAAGTAGCCACCATCTTCTCAGCCGTCCGCCCGCCAATGTGCGGCAGTTTTTTTAGCGTCGGGATGTCGTTGGATTCAATGGCCATGGCAATCTTCTGTATGGGCAGGGTGAGCGACCTTAAGGCAGTGCGGTAACCAATACCTTCCACGCTCGTGTAAGCTAGAAAAAAATCCTTTTCAATCTTGCGTTTGAACCCCACCAAACGCATAAACTGGTTGCCGTGTCCGCTGGAACCTTCAATGTATTGGATGGTATGAAAAGTGTCCGCGTTTGGTTCGAGCCGACTTTCCGGCGTTATTTTTTTCTTATAGAGGTTGATTACGCTTGAAGGTACCAGTACCTCATAGGCAATCTCTCTCACCTGTAAAGTGACCGAGTTTTCGTTTACGTTCACCACTTCGCCGCTGATTTGGGTAATCATGTTGCCGCGCCTTCCGGGGAAACCTGTAAACGGTGGGCGTGGCAAAGGGCCACGGCTAAGGCGTCGGCCACATCGTCGGGTTGAGGCGGCTTGCTCAGGTCAAAAGTAGTTTGGATCATTCTTTGCATTTGCGATTTAGTCGCGTGTCCGTTGCCCAACAGCGATTTTTTGACCTGCAACGGGAAATAGGTGACGACTGGCATTTTGCGCTGCGCCGCGGCCAAATAAAAAATGCCCTGCGCATGGCCAATCG
>JAHFBY010000162.1:0-4115 GCA_023249835.1 Elusimicrobiota bacterium
GATTGGATCCGTTGGGTTTGGAGTCATTTTTATTAAACCCATAAGAAAATATAAATGGATTGGACCCTCGGAAGGCTATATGCCTCCTTCAAGTCAAAAGATGGATAACGACAACTCCAAAAGCGCTATTCCTCCTCGAGAAAAGGAAGTATTTTCTCCGGACGTGGGGTCCCACCTGCGCATCTGGACCCATCAGTACCGTCCCCAAACAGACCGACTTGAAATTCCTGGCTGGGTTTCTGCTGGGGAGAAATCTCTCAATTGGATCACTTTTGGAAAAATGGGTAAAAGCGCAGGAGGTTCATTAGAAAACGTTTCCATTCAATCGGTACCAAGCGGAAATTCTTTTCAACTCTATACCGGCGTTCATGACACAGTTTTATCCCACGGCTCTTGGCAGTCTTTGCCAACTCCGGCAAGAGGGATGCGTATTCATCAGATTCAAGTTTACGACCGCAATGATCAAATCTTAAACCTCAAGTTTAAAATTACAAAGGACGATTCCGATAATTTTTATATCCAATCCGAAACCCCTTTTTTCCAAGGCAAAGTACGGATCCGTTACCAGGTCTCTGCTCCCAAATCTTATCACGCCCGAGAGTTTCCAGAAAATGGAACCTTTCAATTTAACGCTGACCAGATTAAGGATACAGAGGTTAAAGAATTTATAGATGAGATCAAGTTAGAGGAGGGCGATTCTTTCAAAACCACGATGGATAAACTCTTGATCCACTTTACGAACTTTGCCTACGAAGAACGACCCATCAGAAAGTCGAGCCGGTCTACCTTCCTAAACATCATGCGTTCTAAAGCCGGTGTTTGCCGCCATCGCGCTTATGCTTTGGTCCGCATCTTAAACGCGATCGGGATCAGGGCCGAGTACGTAGGAAACGAAGGCCACGCTTTTGTGGAGGTAGAATTTTCTCCGGGCGAGTGGATGTCGGTGGAACCCTCCCAAATCGGGCTAGATCCCCAGGATCCAGCCCGAAAACAAAAAAGTACAATTAATCAAAGCCCGCAACTTTTAGCAGATTTTGCCAAGTTCTACGCCGAATTAATTGAAGATGAAGATCAAAGTTGGGAAGCCGCGCCCAATGGGCAGAGGTTCAATATGCAGGGCTATCTGAAACGCAATCCCAACCAACTGCATTGGCGCCGAACTAACGCATCGGCGCCGTTGGATGAAAAAATGGTGTTTAAAGCCTATCAAGATTTCCTTCTCGCTTATGAGAATATAGATCTGCCTGTTTTGCGCAAGCTCGTTAAAGAGTACCCGTCGTTAGCTTACATACTCGCCCCAGTCGATAATTCAAGTAATTCTTCTCATCTCTCTCTGTTCTTCAAGGCATGTCTTAACGGAAAACTAGAGCTAATTAGGTTCTTTGTGGAAGACGCCGGCATAGACATTAATTGGCAAGACAACGAATTTAAATACACCATGTTAATATTATCTGCCATTAGCAGAAGCTTAGATTTAGTTAAATTTCTAGTAGAAAAAGGCGCAAATTTAGAGATGACAGATAATATCGGCAATACAGCTTTAGATCTTGCCGGAAATAGAGAAGTTGAAGATTATCTTAAGTCCCTCAAAAATGACATTGCTGAACCCGCAAAAGAAATAGATCGAGCCATCAAGGAAAGGTGGTTTGCCGCTGTAAAGGCCAGCAACTTTGAAACTATGACCGCAATGATAGGGGAGGATCGGGCTATTCTAACCGCTGAAATTGAGATCAATCAAAAAAGCAGAACAGCGCTAATGCTAGCTGTAGATCTTGGCAATCTGAGCTTACTGAAATTTCTAATTGAACAAGGCGGTCAAGTAAATCAGAAAACCAAAGCTGGAGTTACCGCTCTGATGATTGCTTCTATAAATGGACATAAAGAGGTGGTGGAATTACTTCTCGCTAATGACGCGGAAGTGAATTTTCAGAATTTTTGGAGATGGACCGCTCTGATGTTTGCTTCCAATAACGGACATAAAGAGGTGGTGGAATTACTTCTCACTAATGGCGCGGAAGTGAATTTTCAGACTCATGATGGATATATTGCTCTGATGATTGCTTCCAAAAAG
Source organism: Elusimicrobiota bacterium (assembly GCA_023249835.1). Taxonomy (GTDB): domain Bacteria; phylum Elusimicrobiota; class Elusimicrobia; order 2-02-FULL-39-32; family 2-02-FULL-39-32; genus JAHFBY01. The sequence goes on from JAHFBY010000162.1 coordinate 2,072, forward strand.
GGACATAAAGAGGTGGTAAAGCTATTGAAAGAAGCCGAAGAAAAGCAACGTCAAAGTGATGGGATTTTAGCGACCATGAGCTTTTGGCCGGAAGAGTGGGTGCGGGACTATCCGGAGTGGGTCACGGTTATGGAAACGCTTCTTTTGCACCAATGGAAAATTGGCATGCCTTTGGCGCGCGCCATTGAAAATGGATTGCGCGGGGAAGATTTGAAAATGATGGCTCTGGAGTTATCTGAAGCCGCAGCGCAGTGGTTTGCGGACGCGCATCCTTTTGTCATGGACGTGGCGCTAAAAACCCGGCGTTTGGCCACCGCCCAAGACCGCGAGAAACTCTTAACCATTGGACGGGAAATGAACGCCCTGTTTGTGCAAGCGTTCCTGGCCAACGAAGAGAACCCATCGTTGGCGGCCATCGCTTTGCACCTGACTCTTAACGGCCTGCCCGCGCCTCTACCCAATCAAAATGTATTTCAGTTTTTGCAAGGAGTGAAGAAACCACCGATTTTTAAGGAACCCGAACAGGCCCAAAACGCGCAGAGGCTTTTGGACCTGCTCTTCCTTTATTCGGACCCCAACCGCCCGCTGCCGGATAAAACTTTTCATGCCCTGGGAACCCAAAAGCTGACGCCGCTAAACACCTTGCGGCTCTTCAGCTATCTTTCCGAAGATAAAATCCGCGCGGATCCCGCGCAGTTTCAAACCTCTTTCGCGGCCCTGCGCGCGCAAGGATCCGCGCTCCAAGGTTTAACTATTCAAAACTCCCCTGCTCAAGCCGGAAGAGACGCGGCCAGCTTCTGGCAAATCACAGAGCAGGACTTGAATTCTAAAGGCAACAGCACCGTCTTAGAGCTCCTCGCCCAAGAGCTTCGCAAACCCGAAGATGAGCGCTCCCAAATATTTTTCTCAGTCCCGGACCCATTGATTGAAACCGCAGCCCAGCGACTGAAGTCCAGGCTAGTGCAAGAGTTTGGCGTCTCAGACCAGCAAGCGAGTTGGGCGCTCATTAGGGAGCGCTTCTATAAAGAGTCCGACCTTAAAGTTACAAACCAAGAGTTCTCTTTGGAGAAACTCTATAGCTTTGCAAAGCGCGCCTTAAACCGCCCGCAAACCGCTCAACCCTTGCGCCTCTACGCCTATTTAAAAGACGGCGTTTTCCCAGTGGCAAGAGACCAAGAGCTGCTCAGTCAAGATCTGGTCCAAGTCTTCCAAATCCTGCCCCAAGGCGCGATCACCAACGTCACCAACTTGCTCACCCAAGAGCTCCGCTCCGCCGAACTCTATGGCAGACAGCAATAGAATTGTGAAATTTGAGCGCGCCTCATTAGTTTCAAATTAGGCGCTTTCCATGACTGGCATCATTTAAAAAATGATGCTATACTATCAGTAAGATTATCTTACTAGGAGGCCTTTATGAGAGCAATGGAAGTCACGACGATATCTTCCAAAGGGCAAGTTGTAATCCCGGCGAATATTAGGCACGAGATGGGGCTGGCCAATGGGGCAAAGCTGATGGTATTGACGGATGGCGACAACCTGCTTTTGAAGCCGCTTCAAAAACCTAAATTGCAAGCGTTTCGGGAACTGGTACGGCGCAGCGAGCTCTATGCGAAAGATGCCGGATTAAAAAAGAAGGACTTGACAAAAGCCCTCAAAAAAATTCGCAATGAAAATCGTCCTTGATACCAACGTTCTCGTATCAGGTATTTTCTGGAATGGTCCATCCAGAAAAATTCTTGACTTATGGGCCCAAGAACGGATAGAGGTTGTGGTAAGCCCTTCAATTCTTGAAGAATATGAGCGCCTGTTAGAAGAAATGGAACGCAAGCGGCCAACAGGGCTGGCTGAGGTTTGGAGAGGATTCATTATCCGAAATTCAATCCTAATCCGCCCGGAAGGAGTATTTCGCCTTTGCCGTGATCCGCATGATGACAAATTCCTTCATTGCGCCGTAAGTGCCGGGGCAAAATTTCTAGTGAGTGGTGATAAGGACTTGTTAGTCTTAAAACGTGTGTCTGAAACCGAGATCCTTGCACCCAAGGCG
>JAHFBY010000162.1:4125-5423 GCA_023249835.1 Elusimicrobiota bacterium
TGAAAAAGCCATAGATAAAATAAATGAGCCGGATACCAGCGTAAGTATTTAATTTTGAATGCTCCCTTATGCTTGGCCGCCAGCCGCAAACAACGTGGGTTGACAAATTCCATAATAGTATGTAAATTGGAAGTATGTATACCAGATTGCTAAAACCCAGCTCTGTTAAAAGTTTTTTTCTTTTTGGTCCGCGCGGCACGGGCAAGACCACCTGGATCAAACATTCATTCCCCGATTCAATTTATATTGATCTATTGGAATCAGCAAACTTCAACGACCTGCTTGCCAGCCCGCAAAGGCTTGCTAACTTTATCCCCCCTCATTTTAAAGGTTGGGTCATCATTGATGAAGTGCAAAGGGTTCCGGAAATATTAAATGAGGTTCATCGTTTAATTGAATTAAGTAAATTTCGATTTATATTAACGGGTTCCAGTCCTAGAAAACTCAAGAAAAAGGGGCAAAACCTGCTTGCCGGCAGGGCTTTGACCTACCATTTTTATCCATTAACCGCAGGAGAATTATCTCTTGAGTTTAAGCTTGAACATTCCTTGAAGTTCGGCCATTTGCCTTGCGCCTATACGGAGCCTGATCAAAATAAGTATTTAGAATCGTATGTTTCAACTTATTTGGAAGAAGAGATAAGGCATGAAGGAATAACTAGGAACTTAAGTGTTTTTTCACGTTTTCTCGAAGCGGCAAGCTTTTCCCAAGGTTCGATATTGAATATTTCAGAGGTCTCCAGGGAATGTGCTGTGGAGCGCAAGACGGTTGAGCATTATTTTAATATTTTAGAAGAGCTCCTCATCTCTTATCGTATTCCCGTGTTCGCTAAAAGAGCCAAGCGGAGGCTGGTCCTCCACCCTAAATTTTATTTCTTTGACGTGGGAGTCTACCGCACTCTGCGGCCAATGGGCCCGTTGGATTCGCCGGAGGAGGTGGAAGGCGCAGCTTATGAAACTCTTTTATTGCAAGAGTTGATCGCGGTCAATGCGCTTTACGGTCTTGGGTATAAAATTCATTATTGGCGCGTTTCTGATGGAACCGAGGTTGATTTTGTGCTTTATGGAAAACAAGGACTGCTCTGTTTCGAAATTAAACGAACCGGTAAAATTAAATCTCAACACTTGAAAGGGCTTAAGAGTTTTAAGAAAGATTATCCGATGGCCAAACAATATTTTATTTATGGCGGAGAAAAACGGCAGTATATTGATGGGATAAATGTTCTTCCCTTTAAAGATACCCTCCAAAACCTTTCAAATATTTTAAGGTAACGGGGGTTTTAAACGCCAACCAATACG
>JAHFBY010000163.1 GCA_023249835.1 Elusimicrobiota bacterium
AGCAAGTTCCGCGTGAGCGTGGGTTCAGGAATCACAGACTCTTTTGGCTTTGAACTGGATACGGAAACGAGCTGGGAATTTCGCAGCGTAATGGACCACAATTCAATATCTGTGTTTAAGCCCAATAACCGGTTAAATTTAAAAGTGAGTCCGGGCACGTTTCCGGAAGAAGCAGGGTTAAAGGTGACAATGAACCCGGAAAACAGCGCCGAACATACCAGCCGCGATGTGATTAGAAAAGCGATTGAATTTGAGAAGAGTAAAGCGCGAACTTCCGGATCCAGCGGACATTACCCAATACCGGACATGATGTTTGAGGTGGTGGGAGAAAAAACAGACGGGGGGACAATTTCCGGACAATTGAACGGGGAAGTGACCTTGATCATGAGTTACCGGGACGGGGACGACAACGGGATAGTAGACGGAAGCAACCCCGCGGTGAACGTAGACAGTTTGGAGTTTTACTATTTAAACGAGTTTAGTGGAGAATTTGAACGGGTCCGCGGAACACAAATAGACAAGTCCGCTAAAACCGTGAGCGTGCGGGTGAACCATTTCTCCGTTTATGCAGTGATGGGAAACATTGCGACGAGCATAAAAACGGTTTGGATATGGCCTAACCCGTGGAAAGTATCGGAGTCAAAATTAACGATTGACACGCTGCCGGATGACGCCGTGATTGAAGTCTATATTGAGACCGGACAAAGAGTGGCAACCTTAAGCAGCCAAAGCAGTCCCGGGACAATAGTGTGGGACGGGATAAGCGACGATGGGGAACGGTTGGCGACCGGGATCTATTTGTTAAGAATTGCCGCGCAAGGAATGGTCGTCTTTCGGAAGTTAACGCTGATTAGATAAAAACATAACGTATTGTGCATGAAAAACAAACGAAGATTACTAAACTAGCGGGGAGTAATTATTATGAGAAAGGGAATGAAAATGCTGTCATTAATTGGGATTGGACTGTTTGCCGGTCGTTGGGTTTGCGATGCGCAGGCCAAAGGGGTGGGCAGTTCTGCCGGTCAGTTTTTAAATTTAATTGGTAGCGCTAAGGCTATGTCCATGGGCGGCGCGGGTACCGCGCTTGGCAACGATTTGCACGGTTTACAATCGAACGCCGCGTCCATTAGCGGAATGCAAAACCCTAAAACTCTCTTGTCCCAAGGGTTGCTGTACCAAGACATGAAATTTTCTTATGGCGCTTATGCTCAGCCTACCCGTTACGGCGTGCCGGTAATGGAATATATGAACGTTTCTTATGGCGATTATGAATCTACAAACTTGAACCGCATGGAAACAGGGTCCCAGTCTCCGAGCAGCCGAATGTTTGGTTTAGGCTGGAGCACAACTGGCTCCTCGATTTTGGGTAATCGATTGCGTTTAGGCGTTATCGCGCGATACCTACAGTCTTATATGGGCAACGCCTCTGCCAGCGGATCAACGTTTAGTATAGGCGGGATCTATAACACGCGGTTTAACGGGGTAACCGTGGGCGCATCTGTAAACCATTTGGGGTCCGGGCTTAAGTATAGCGGAGAATCTTCGCCGTTGCCACGAAATTTTCGGTTAGGATTAAGTTACCTCGGACAAGAGTTCAGAACCATTAACGCCAAAACAAGTTATTGCCTAGACGCTGTTGCTCCTAACGACGGAACTGTCCACGTATTAGCCGGGGCTGAGTTTAATTTATACGATTTGGTTAGTTTTCAGATAGGTTACGTTGGAGCAGAAAACATTCAAAATAGGCTGCGGTACGGAATTGGAATAGGCGTGCAAGCGCTGCAACTGTCTTACGCGGTGTCCGCGGACAATAGCCTTGGCGCCAGTCACAGGTTAACCATAGATGTAGGGTTTGGCAAAGGGATATGGAACATTGGCCAAATATTTGGGGCGGAACGTTTGGTGAAACGCGATACCTTAAACGCTTATCATTACTTAAAAAAAGGAAACACCGGAAAAGCTGCGTTGTTCGCAAAACGAGTGTTAAAACGTAGGCCCAATAATGAGGCCGCGGTAGGGATCATTGAAGAAATTGAAAGAAAGAACTTGGTCTCCATGGCATCGGACATTTATTATGAAGCGCTGAAAAGTTATCATGCCAAACAGTTTACAGACGCGCACGATAAAATGAACCAGGTTCGAACCCTGGACCCTGACAACAGAGAATACAACAAACTTTACGAAAAAGTGGAAACCGCTTATACCGCCCAACTAAAACAAGAGGCGCTAGAGTTGGTCGCCGTAGCTTTAACGCAGATGGAATCGGAATTTAAAAATTACCAATATCTGAACTTGCCGCAGGAAGAAGAATTCATGCAGGCAGCGCAAAGCGCGCACGAGTTAATAACAAACGGGGACTATGAATCGGCTAACCGATCCATTAGCAACGGGAACAAGATTATCAATGAAATGGTTTTAGCTTTGCAAGATCGAGCGCGGGAACGGGAACGATTGATCGCTGAAGAAAGAAGAAAATATAGCCTGAACCAAATCCAGGGGACAATTGTTAAAGGCCCGGAACCGGACAAAACCCAAACGCCGGACAAAGTTGACCTGGAATATTACGAACAAGCCAAAGAACATCGCCAAAACGGACGACACGATGAAGCTATCCGGCTGTTAAGGGAAGTTAACGCCAAAAACAAAAGTTACGCTGCCGGGAAAGAAGCGCTACGCAACAGCCTTAAATCGCGCGGGATCGTTCATTTTCGGGCGCACGCATATAAGAAAGCGTTGCGCGACTTTGAAGAATCCTATAAACTGGAGCCTACCGATGTGGTCTTGCGCAAATGGATATCAGATTTAAAGGCCAGCCCGGTTTTAACTGATGCGGGGTCAAAAAACGAATAAGTCCGAAAGTCCTGGTAATGAGTATTCTAGTTCGTACATTGTATGAGTGAGTTCGGCCAATTGGTCAAAGGACACGAAATTTACGCCGTAATGCCATATTACGTTTTATGAATGAATGTAGGGGCACATTGCATGTGCCCCTATGTATTTATTCCGGGGACACCATACTTAATTCTCTAATTCCGGAATTTTTAACTGTCCCAAGATTTTTCATCAATGGCCACGCTCTATTGCAAAATACGGGTTTAATTTTAATGCGCTGATTTTTAGTTTTTTTGCGAAAGTCAGGAAATATCTCACTCCACTAGTGTCCGGTTAAAAAGCAGAAATCCTCCTGAAAGTGTAAAATGTAGTTAGCAAACAAACATTTTAACCGAGGAGGATTTCTGCTTTTTAACCGGACACTAGTGATGCTCGATACAAAGATTTATGGAGAATCGAGGACGCTTTTGGAGAAATAAAAGGGCCGCTTGAGACGCGTCCCATGTTTCATTGGACCGATCACCGAATTCAGGCTCATGTATTGATTTGTCTTCTAGCCTACTATGTTGAGGCGGTGATCACTCGAGCGCTTAGAAATAAAAAAGCGGGGTTTACGGTTGGAGAATGGTTTCGTTCGCTCAACGAGGTGTACGCTGTACCGGTGACTGCTCGAGGGGTGCGGGCATGGGTTCGCAATGAGTTGAGCGCAACAGCGTTTAAAGGTTACCAGTTTCTTAACCTCAAACCGCCTGAACGAGTTCTGAAAATGGAAAAAGTAAGTGTAGTGGCTGAAAAAATAACCTCGTAATTTCATCCTCGTCGGAAATTAAAGGTTTTTACATTTTGAACTGACGAAGTCGGGTTTTAGAGATCAAGCGGACTTAAAAATAAGCGGCCTGCAAAAAGAGTATGAAATCGTTACTGAAAAAGCCGCGCAAACGCAGATGGAATACTGGGCAAAGATGGCTCATATATTTGCGGGCCTCTTCTCAAGGTTTGAGCGTTCCCGACCGGTTACGGCAGTTAAGCGATATTGCGTCTGCTTATGCGTCTACCGGGGTTTCGCTTGAATTGCTGGAAAATGAAATGGACCACCTATCGGCAACCGGCGCGCTACCGCGTTAACGGCAAAGAAAGGTCTTCCGCGTTTAACGCTAAGGCAAACAAATCACCGGCTTTCATAATCATCTAAATAAGGGCGCAATCGAACTTTGGCGCCTAGTTTTCTCACAAACTGGGCAAATTGCGGGTGGCGCGTTTCTTCCAGGTCCACGGCCGTGACCCAAGTTTCCAAGCTCGTTTGACTACAGTCGCGAACGAACTGCACAACGCCGTTAAATCCAGTATTTTTAAATTCGGGCAACGGGCGGTGCACTTTAACCCATTTTTCCGGATCTATCGTGTTTAACGAAACGGAGACGCTGTCTAATATTTCCGCTAACTCCGGAGCAATGTTGCGGCCATGGATCAAGTTGCCCATACCAATAGTATTTAAACGTATCCTCTTAGCGCCCTGTTTGCGTAAACTCTCCGCAATGACCTTCATTTCGGCAAGCCGGTAAGTTGACTCCCCGTACCCGCAAAACACGATCTCCGTATACTTTTTGGGGTCGCTAACAGCTTTTAATATCTCTTCAACCAAAGGTTCGCGCGTTAACAAAAGGTTGTGGCTCCGATATTGATAGTTCCATGAAAATTTAATGCAAAACTCGCACGCGGTAGGACATTTTGCCGTTATGTTCAAATAAAGCGAGTTTTGATAAACATAGGCCAAGTCCGGAACCTGTTTTTTAGATTCGCTGATCAATTGAAATGACTTTGCGGACAGGGTCATTGTTGCTCGCATCTCCCAGGAATACGGTAAAGCCGGTACGCGTTTTGAGTTGTTACTCTAGCTATTTCAGATAAATCTGTTTGCCTTAGTTCCGCTAACTTTTGCGCTATTAACGGCAAATGTCCCGACTCGTTGCGCAAACCGCGATGCCCTTGCGGGGGAAGATAAGGGGAATCAGTTTCAAGCACAATTTTTTCGAGCGGTACGCGACTAATCACTTCGCGCAAATTGTTCGCGCTCGGATAAGTGATCGGACCGTCCACTCCAAGATAAAAACCCAAGTCCATACAGTTTTCCGCAAAATCCATGTCTCCGGAAAAACAATGTATAACCCCCGCGCAAAGGTCTCTACGGCTTAACCCTGCAAAAAAACTTTTCAATATTCTAACCGTGTCGGCTTGCGCTTCCCGGCAATGAATAACAACCGGTTTATTTACACTTTGTGAAAGTTCTAACGCCTCTCTAAAAAGTTTAATTTGATCCTCGCGCGACGCCGCGCTTTTAACATAATCCAAACCAATCTCACCAACGGCCAGACAACGTTCGTCTTTGGACTCGCGCGCCATATCGATTAAATCATTGGGCAAACGTTCACCCGCGTGATGCGGATGGTATCCGCAACTCCAGCGCACAAAAGCGACGCCTTGCTCCTCGTTTTGCCGGGCAAACTCCCTGGCTCGAACCCATTCTTGGGGACCGTCCGCAATTTCCATAATGCGGTTTACGCCGTTATCCCGCGCGCGCGCTAAAA
>JAHFBY010000164.1 GCA_023249835.1 Elusimicrobiota bacterium
TAGCGAGCGCGGCGCTGGAAGGAACAGCGCGTCAGCCGGAAGCAGCGGCTCCTTTGCGCACGTCCATGATCATTCCCGCAGCTCTGATTGAAGGATTGGGTTTTTTCGCGTTGGTTATTTGCTTGTTGGTCGCTTTGAACTTAGGCGCGCCCAAAACCGCAGAAACCCCGCAAGCCTCCCACGCTGAGGCCATGCCGCACTAAAACTCTCCCTAACCCTCTCTTTAAAAAAAGAGAGGGAATTCATTGTTTCCCCTCTTTTGTTAAAGAGGGGATTAAGGGGAGTTGATCTTTAAGGCAGGTAAAAAATATGGAAAATCTATTAAGGCCCGATGTGGGTTTGATGTTCTGGACCGTGGTCACGTTTTTGGTCATGGTCGTGATCTTGAAAAAGATTGCCTGGGGTCCTTTGCTCGGCGCCATTGAAGAGCGGGAAGAAAAAATTCGGGTGGAACTGGAAGCCGCGGCTAAGAACCGCCAGGAGATGGAAGCTTTGAAGAACAATTACGCTCAGCAATGGGCGGAACTGGAAGCCAAGGCCAAAGAGTTTTTAAGCGATGCGCAGCAAAAGGGAAACCTCGCAAAAGAATCGCTTTTAAAAGAGGCGGAAGAGCAGGCGCGCAAGTTGACAGACAAGACTCGCCAGCAGTTGGAAATAGAAAAGGAAAGGTTGGTCAAAGAGTTGCAAACGGAAGTGACTTCCTTATCTTTGCTTATAGCAGAAAAACTCATGCAAAAATCCGTGGATAAACAAGTGCAAGACAACATGGTTCAAGAATTCATCGCGGGGCTGGATAAACAGCCGCAAAAAATGCATTGAGATGAAAGAAACTTACGTTTCTGACCGCTATGCCCGCGCTCTCTTTGGAGCGGTGGGTTCGTACAAGTCGGGGTCGCTTGAGACTGCGTTGGGAGAGCTTGTGCGCTTGCAGTCTGATATCTACGCCAACGCCGAATTGGCGGCGCTCCTGCGCAATCCTTTGATCGCCGTGGGCCAAAAGCGCGAAACTTTTTTGCGCTCTTTAGGTGTAAGGGTTAAGGATTTTTCCCCCTTTGTGATCAACTTTTTGAGCTTATTAGTGGTTAAAAAGAGGGTGGAACTTTTACCTTTGATTATCAAGAAGTTTACTCGTTTGGTGGAGGAGTCCAAAGGCGCGGTCAAGGCGTACGTTAAGTCTGCTTCGGCGTTGAGCGACGAGCAGAGGAAAAAAATTGAGGCGAAATTAGAGGCTTGGCTCCAGCGCAAAGTGACTATCGACGCATCCGTGAACCCTGAGCTTTTAGCCGGGGTCGTGGTGCAGGTGGGAGATCAAGTGTTGGATAATAGTTTGCGATTTAAGATGAAGGGACTAAAGAACATCCTGCAATCATAATTGGGAGAAAGGTATGGCTATAAAACCGGAAGAAATTACGAGCGTCCTAAAAAAACAAATTGAAGGTTTTGACGCAAAAACTGAACTTAAAGAAGTGGGCTACGTCTTGCAAGTAGGCGACGGCATTGCCCGCATTTGGGGTCTGGAAAACGCATTGGCCGGAGAGCTTTTGGAATTGCCTAACGGCGTGCGCGGCATGGTGCTTAATTTGGAAAAAGAAAACGTTGGCTGCGTGCTTTTGGGCAACGACCGTTTGATTAAAGAAGGCGACGAGGTTAAGCGCACCGGAAAAATTATGGAAGTGCCTGTGGGCGAAGCCATGATTGGGCGAGTGGTGAACACCCTGGGCCAGCCGATCGATGGTAAAGGCCCGATCAAAACCACTAAGTTTCGGCCCATTGAAGTGATCGCTCCAGGCGTAGTAGAACGCCAGCCCGTGAAAGAGGCGGTGCAAACCGGACTCAAAGCCATTGACGCCATGATTCCGATTGGCCGCGGCCAAAGAGAGTTGATCATCGGCGACCGCCAGACCGGCAAGACCGCCATTGCGATCGATACCATCATCAACCAAAAAGGTTTGAACATGATTTGCATCTATGTGGCCATTGGTCAGAAGCAATCGACCGTGGCGCAAGTGGTGCAAAAGCTAGAAGATTATGGCGCCATGGAATACACCATCGTGGTCAACGCCACTGCTTCTGACCCAGCTCCTTTGCAGTTCATTGCTCCTTATACCGGCTGCACCATTGGCGAAGAGTTTTTATGGAACGGCCAGCACGCGCTGTGCATTTATGACGATTTGTCTAAACATGCGCAGTCTTACCGCGAAGTCTCGCTTTTATTGAGAAGGCCCCCCGGTCGCGAAGCCTACCCCGGCGACGTTTTTTATCTCCATTCCCGATTATTGGAACGGGCTTGCAAGCTCAGCGATAAAAATAAAGGCGGATCGCTCACTGCTCTGCCCATTATTGAAACTCAAGCCGGCGATGTTTCAGCCTACATCCCCACCAACGTCATCTCGATCACGGACGGACAAATTTATTTGGAAACCGCGCTCTTTTATTCCGGCGTGCGGCCTGCGGTGAACGTGGGTCTGTCGGTGTCCCGTGTGGGCGGCAGCGCTCAAACTAAAGCGATGCGCCAGGTTGCCGGGCGCTTGCGTTTGGAATTGGCGCAATACAACGAACTTGCGGCTTTTGCTCAGTTCGGTTCCGACCTCGACAAGTCGGCCAAACAGCAGTTGGCGCGCGGCGAACGGTTGGTAGAAATTTTAAAACAAGACCAATTTCAGCCTGTGCCAGTGGAACGGCAAATCGTTATAATTTTTGCCGGTGTGAACGGACTGTTGGACGATTTGCCGGTTGCTTTCATCCGCAAGTTTGAAACCGAACTCCTGCAATATTTGGATAAAAACAGCGCCCAGCTTTTGGCTGATATCCAACAGAAAAAAGTGATTGAAGATGGCACTAAGGCTAAACTTATAGAAGCGATCACAAACTTTAAAAAGGAATTTAAAACGGAATAACTATGAAATGCTTAGTCACCGGAGCTTCCGGGTTCATCGGTTCTAACGTAGTGCTGGAACTGCAAAAAAAACATAGCGTCATTGGCTTGTGCAACGTATCTCCGGGCAACATGGAAAACTTGCGCGAGTTTAAAGGCCAGTTCATTAAGGGCGATATCCGCACTTTTGACTACTCGTTTCTGGGGCATGTGGACGCCATTTTTCATCAAGCGGCCATCACTGACACTACGGTCTTTGACCGGGAATTGATGTATTCAACCAACGTTCTGGCTTTTCAGCGCATTTTAGATTACGCCCTGGCCGTGAACTGTAAAAAAGTGGTTTATGCTTCAAGCGCAGCCACTTATGGCCAAAGCAAGCCGCCCATGCGCGAGTCCGCAGTAAGCGCTCCCGCCAATATTTATGGCGAGAGCAAAGTGGATATGGAAAAAGTGGCCCGGGAGTATATGGCCCAACATCCGGGTTTATCCTTAGTGGGCTTGCGCTATTTTAATGTGTATGGCCCTCATGAAGTGCATAAACTCAAAGCTGCCAGCATGATTTATCAACTTTATCAGCAAATCGCATCTGGAAAATCTCCCCGCATTTTTAAGTGGGGCGACCAATACCGTGATTTTATTTATGTCAAAGACGTGGTCTTAGCCAACGTTAAAGCGGCAGAGTCTGCGTCCAGCGGGTCGTTCAACGTTGGCACCGGAGTGCCCACCTCTTTTAATCAGGTCATTGCAGTTTTAAATAAAATTTTAGGGAGCGACTTGCCCACGGATTACATCGACAACCCCTACAACTTTTATCAGGACGAAACCCAGGCTGACACGCTCCAAGCTAAATCCAAGCTAGGCTTTAGCTGCCAGTTCACCCCGGAACAAGGAATCACTGATTATGTAAATATTTTGAGGTCTGCGGAGAAATTCGTATGAATGGTAAAATAAGAAGAGAATTATCTAAAATTATGGGTGTAATAATTAGCAAATATCGTCCTAAAAAAGTAATTCTTTATGGTTCTGCTGCCGTAAATAAAATGTCGGAAGGTAGCGATATTGATCTTTTTGTGATAAAAGATACAAAAAAAAATGCATGGGAAAGACTATTAGATGTGGACCAATATATCGATCATTCTGTGCCTGTGGATATATTAGTTTATACACCCAAAGAAATTAAAAAGAGATTGTTAATGGGAGATCTTTTTGTTGAATATATTTTAAAGCATGGAAAAGTCTTATATGCAAGATAGTTTTGCTCATTCTGTAAAAGAATGGATAGATAAAGCAGACAACGATTTGGGTTTTGCCGCAGCTAGTTTTAAGGATTTTGATGAATTCTATTCCCAGATGTGTCTTTTATGTCATGACGCTGTTGAAAAATATTTAAAGGGATATCTGATTGGTAAAAAAAGACAACTTATTAGAACGCATGATTTAATGGCATTGCTTAAGGAATGTGAAAGTATTGATAAGGAGTTTTCATCATTCGCAGACAATTGTAGGAAATTAAATCTTTACTATACGCCGATAAAATATCCATCTCATTTTCCGCCGCTTGCAAAAGAAGACGCTAAAATTTCAATTAAAACAGCGGAAAAAATTAAAAAGTTTATTAAAGAGAAAATTAAATAAACCATGGCTTCGTTAAGAGAATACCGTAAAAAAATTAAGAGCGTTAAGTCCACGCAGCAGATCACCAAAGCTATGAAAATGGTTTCGGCGGCGCGCTTGCGCAAGGCCCAGAGCAATATTTTGTCCGCCCGGCCCTTTGCCCTTAAGATGCGCGATTTAATCCGAGATTTAGCTGGCCGCATCCAGCAAACGCAAGGAGCGTTTGCGCCGTCGCACCCGCTGTTGCGGTCGCATCAGAGCTCAAAATTAGCGGTAGTCTTAGTTACTGCGGATAAGGGCCTTTGCGGATCGTTTAACACTTTTTTAATTCGTCGGGCGAACGAAGTTTTAAGAGAACACGCGGACAAAGAGGTTAAGTTCTTTGTGATTGGCCGCCGCGGACGGGATTTTTTTAAGCGTCTAGACTACCCTTTTGTCCAAGAGTATGTGGGGATATTTAATCAGCTCTCCTATAAACATGCGGAAATTATCGGGCAAGAGTTAATGGATCTTTTTATTAAAGAAGAGCTGTCCCAAGTTTTGGTGATTTATAATGAATTTAAATCCGTGCTCCAGCAGAATTTGGTGGTAGAAAAACTTTTGCCCATTGCTCCTTTAGAAAGCAGTTTGGCGGCGATAAAGTCCGACTATATTTACGAACCTGCTAAGCCGGAGCTGTTGGCCGCTTTGCTGCCGCGCTACTTGAAATCGCAAATTTTTCGTATCCTGTTAGAGTCTGCGGCAGCGGAGTTGGGCGCCCGTATGGCGGCCATGGACTCCGCCACTAAAAACGCGGCGGAACTGATCAATAGTTTGACGTTGAAGTTAAATCGAACCCGGCAAGCGATCATCACCCGAGAAATTGCGGAACTGGTCAGCGGCGCCGAGGCGTTAAAATAGATTTTAAAA
>JAHFBY010000165.1 GCA_023249835.1 Elusimicrobiota bacterium
CACTTTCGCAATTTTAAGCGGAACGCTGCCCTATTTTGCCCAAAGCTTGAAATCGGATTCAGATTGGGACCAATGGCTGAACGATTTACAGCGGTTGTCGCAAGCGGCTCAAATCAGCAGCAGCGAACTTTTTTATTTAAGCATTGCTACCCTGGCCGAGCAGTGCGGGGAAGCTTGGCTTATCCAAAATTGGAAATCTGTTCTTTCGGTGGGGATCGCTGCCGGAGAAAAAGCTTCCAGCTTCATTCATTACGGAGTGCCGGACTTAAATCTTTTGACCAACGATCTGCGCGAATGGGACCAGTTGGCAAAAGAGTTAATTCCAATGTACGCAAGTCTAGGTTTTGGAGAGGACGAGTTGTTTAGTGACAGTTTAAGAACGTTAATTGGTGCATATGGAACGCAATGGGTAAAAAGTCATTGGTCAGATTTATTAAAAATAAGCCGTTTGGTAGAGACGTTTAGCGGATACTTGTTCAGCAATAGTTTACCGAAATTGTTGGAAACTTTTGGATTAAGTTTGATTGACGACCACTGGAAAAGTTTTGTCGAAGCAGCTTTAAGCGCGGGAGAAAATGTCGTGGAATTTTTTGAGAGAAGCCTGCCCAATTTGCTTGAAAACTGCGGTCCGCAAGCTTTTGGCGTTGTTTGGGCAAACGTGTATACGCTGCACGTTCAGCTAGGAAAAGAAATAACCTCTTTTATCAATGATGGCGTTTGCGCCGTTGTTCCGGTAATTATAGCCAACCCGTCGTCCGGCGCTCTTTTACCGGCGCTAATGGAAAGGGTCGGCAGAGAATTAGAGACCCATACAGCGGGTCATATTAATTTTGTTTTAAATGCGTTGCCCGCATTTATTTCGGATGAGGACGGCTCCGAAACTTTGAACTCGGTTTGGGCTGATTTGTCCCAAGTGGGGTCAAAAGGAGCCAAAGATGTTATCTTTGTGGCGCAAGAGATTGGCGCAATGCGTGAACTAATTAAAAAAAATCCTACAATCTGGAAACGATTGTTAAAGCCCGTTATTTTTGACCAAAAAGAACTCGCCGCCCGCACGCTTTATTCCATTGGAGCTTTGTTTGCGGCCAACATCATCCAAACCAACGCAGACTGCGATTTTTTAAAAGAGTTGATCCAGTCTAACAGCGCCCGAGCCAACGAACTGTTGGAAAACTTAGTGGTGCCCTGGGCGCAAACTGATCTTAGAGGCATTTCGTTCAGCATCGAGCGGCAAAAACTCACTGATTTCTTGCGGGTTATGCCAATTTATGATTCCGCGATATACAAAATGTATTGCTCCGTCCCAGCAGCTTTGCCCGCGCTGTTAGAGCGGGTAGAGGGTGTGCAGCAAGCCATACGCAGCGGGGACACCTCTGATGCGGAAACAGATCCTATTTTTATCTCAGTCTTGCAGAAGATGTACCCTTCAGACTTTAGCCGGAACGACTATGAAGAGCTTTATTTTCATAAGCAAAAAGCGCGGTTTGCGGTCGATGTTCCTCCTGTCGTAGAACAGAAAAAAATAGAACTTGAAACCGGAGCCTACCGGCTGCGGAACTCGGGCATGCAGTTGACCCCAAAACTTTGGGAACTGTTCACCCAGCCCATCCACTTGGAGGAGGGAACAAAGGCGGATAACTTTTTGCGCCTGGTTAACGACTTGTTGTTGGACGCGGTCTTAAAAGACAGTTTAAAACAAAAGAAGGTAAGAGCGTCGATTTTAGCCGCAATCTATAACTATTACCGTTCCAGCCGCAACCACGATTTGCCAATTGACATTGGGCAAGCGCAAAACGCGTTAAAAATTATAGAGTTTTATCAAGACGCGCTGCGAGATTTAATCCATGAAGTACTGGGCTCAATGCCTCCGGCAGATCGCCAAGCGTTAAAGCGTAAAATGTTTCCGGAAAAAATAGATGACCCTCAATTTGCGGCCGGAAAAGTAGAAATGATTTTACGCAACGGGAAAATGGGTGAAGGACAAAAAAAAGAGGCGATACGAAATATTTTAAACGCGCATGTTTCGCAAATGGACCGTATTTGGCCAAGGTTGATCGGGAAGGGTGTTTTTGAGTTAGAACAGTTGTTCTGTGCGATAACCCTAGAGGCGCCGGATGAGGCGGTAACGGAAACTTTGGTAAAAGCTTTGCAAGGCAAAGATTTGGAGTTAGTAAAAAAAGATTTTAATCGAGTTTATGAATTTAGGAGCGATAACCAAAAACTGAAAATTACGTTTAAGGTGGCGAGCAAAAAAGTGCATAAGGTTGCTGGATTGAACATGGGAGTTTGCGTCGCGCTCGACGATCATCTTTTGAACGATCCGAACTTTACGCAATTGATCATCTTCGACGAAGAGGGCATAGCGCAAGGGGGCATGCACCTTTTATTAATTAAGGATAAAGATAAAGTTTACCTTAGTTTGCCCGGAATTAACCCCAGCGTTGAGCTCCTGTTGAAGGTCCCTGCCGAGGAGGTATATAACGCGTTGATCCAATATGCGTGGGAACTTGCGGACGCTTTGCGTTTGGATGGAGTCTTGGTTCCCTCCGATCCCATTATTCATTCCAATCGACTGCAAATTCAGGGCGTTATTAGCGGCAACAATTATTCCAAACGCCAGTTAGAGTTCGCCCACCGGTTTAGTGTTGATCCGGTTTCTTATTGGATTAGGTCCGTATTTGTGATTCCCAGAGCGCAAAGCGCGAACGATACCGGCATTTTTGATCCGTCCGATTTGTTTGTTCAAAACTATTTGGAAACTAGTCAGTAGAGCTGTTTGTTGTTGAAGTTTATTGTATAATACTATCATCGTTTCCGACTTAGAGGTTGGGGCGGACTGGTGCGAAATGCATCTGTGGGGGGATAGTTAATTTTACCGGAGGTAAAAATATCTTCTGCGGATAAAGAGTAGCGCTGCCTGCATTCATATCCACTTCTTCTTTTCAAGCAAAGATCCTTATGGAACTTAATCAAACAAAAACCTGGGCGCGGATTACAGCGCGCGTTACCTTGACCGTATTTTTATTTACCGGAATCATTTCCCCGTATGCGAACGCTGCAATGTTTAAAGATAAGCGCGTTGCGGATAAGAAATTAAATCGTCAACCGCTAAAAGTAAAAGGGATTGACGTTGATCAGTTATTGGCGGGATTGGGTCCTTGGGCTGTTGTTCAAGAACGATATATCGCGCCCCGCAAAAAATTTGCCCGGACCCCGTTTGTTATTATTGTGCAAGACGCGCACGGCAATTTATTTGTTCAGCAACAGATAGCGGCTATTTTGCAAGTTTTAAGTCAAGGTCAGGACCGCTCGCTCCTTGTTGGTCTGGAAGGGGCGGAGGGGCCCATGGACTTTTCCTGGTATCGAGATTTTCCCGGAACCGCTAAACATGGAGAACTGGTTTTTAAAAAGATGCTGCAAAAAGGGTGGTTGACCGGCGCGGAGTTTACCGCGCTTTTGGCTAGTCCGCAGAGTAAGTTACGTTATGTCGGGCTAGAAAATAAATCGCTTTATTTAGATCACGTGCGCGCGTATAAAGCGGCGGAGAAAAAAATAGATCAATCTAAAATAAGTTGGCAGCGGTTAAAACATAAACTGCAACAGGAACTCTTTTCTAAATTGAACCCTAAACTGCAAGAAGTTATGAAAGCGAACGATTCCTTTGATAAAAATCAACTTTCTCTTCGTGATTTAACCTTGTTCTTAACTAAAAAAGGCGGAGCCCAGGGCAAAGAGATAGAGCGCTATCTGGCGCTTTCCACAAGCATTGACGCAGTTAAACTACTGTCCCAAGTTCAGCGCCTGGCTGAGCAAAATGCCAATGACCTGGCATCGGATCAAAGGCAGAGGGATATTTTAGAACTTTGGCGTCAAGCCAATTTAATGGACAAGTTGGTAAGTTTCAAGTTAACGCCCGAACAATGGAACGCGTATGAACTCGCGCAAATTAGTCCTGAGGATATGTGGCGCAAGAGCGCGCGCTTAAACGGTCAGTCAGAAAAATTGCCGCTATGGGCGGCGCAATTGACCTTGAACCTTAAAAGTCACGAAGCCTTTAACCGCGCCGCCCTGGCCAGGAACCAAGCGTTAGTTGAAAACCTGTTTGACTATAGCGCTAAAGGTACCTCTCCCGACGCCATGGTTTTAGTTGCCGGAGGGTTTCATACCCAGGGAATGAAACCAATGATAAAAATGAAAGGCGCGTCGTATGTCGTGTTAACGCCCCGCATTGATGGGCTCAGAAAAGATAGCCCTACGGAATATTTAAACGCTTTTAGTTCAAAAGCCAGCCGGTTAGAACAATTGTTCAGCGGGGAGAGCGTTACGCTGGCTCCCCCGCTCCTCACTCGGCCAATATGGCCAACCGCGCGGAACTTTGTCGGCGCAAAAATGTTTACTGTGTTGCGCAGTTTTCTTATGGCAAGAGATTGGGGGGCGGATAAGGCTAACCGCGAATTAAAGGATTATGCCGCGGTTCGTTATGGGCCCGCGCCCGTTCAGCGGTTAGAGCGCTTTGCACAAGAAAAAAATAGGCTGCGCTATTTGCTGATCAGCGGCAATGGACCGGGCATCGGAGTGGATGCGGCTTCTAACCTGGCCAGGGACAATTTTGACATTGAGTTGGACGGTTGGACTTTAAGGTTAGAACATTCCCAGCCAGCGCGGGCGGTTACCGCTTTAATGGGAATTTGGCGAGACAATTCTGCCATTGATATCATGGACAAAGAAGTTAGGGAAACCTTGACGAAGCATGAAACTGTGGGCATGGCCATGCTTTTTTTTGTGGTGCTATTGAAAAGTATTATCCAGAAAAATTCAAACGATACGCTATTCGACAAAATTGAACCTCTTGCGCAATCAGCCGGTAAATTGATCGTGTCTTTATGGAATAATAATTTGATCCTTAGAGACTGGTGGGATGAAGTCAATAAGATCGTTCAACTCCCGGTCAAATATAACGACCTGATACGCAAAGCGCTGGAAGAAATTGAAGGTAAAACTGGTTTTAACTTGCCCAAAACACTTAAAGATATTTATGAAACTATGACCGCTGCGTTAACGGAACTTAATGAAGATGAATTCCATGATCCTATTCCCGAAGATGAACAGGCCATAACTAATTTGTCTAGAGAGTTTAACGATCAAGCGTGGCTCTTGCCGGAGGTTAATTCCCCTTTTAATAGTGCACTCCGGTTGATTGGATTAATCGCTGGGAGTTTGCATAACTACTATTGGACCTCTAGGGGATGGAAACCCGCGGAAATTTTGGATAAAAGTGCGATTTCTACTGCATTTCAATTGATGATGACCCATTTTGCCCGCCGCAACATTCAGGCTGCAATTGGCTATCATCTGGAAAATAATAGAAATGCTAGT
>JAHFBY010000166.1 GCA_023249835.1 Elusimicrobiota bacterium
ATGGGCTTGTTGAGCGCGCTATTTTTAACCTTGCTCTTAGTCACGGGAATATTTTTGAACCATCCTGACCATTGGCAAAAAATTGGATTTACCCTGGTGCGCGCCGACCCTGCGGTTAAAGGCAAAATTTGGGCGGCAAAAAAAGACGGCCTCTACACTTCCTTAAATAGCGGCGCAGACTGGAACGAACTAGAAATGCTCTATCCCCCGCAAGAATTAACCGACATTGTGTTTTCCCCTCTTAAAACCCAACATATTTATCTTTTAGAAAAATGGGGCCGGCTCATGCGCTCCGTTGATAATGGACGCGTTTGGAGCAGTTTGCCCCTGCCTTTTGACCCCCAAACAGAAATGGTTGAACTTAAAAGCCTATCCGTGGGCAAGGGAGAAAACATTATCCTTTGGACGACCGCCGGATGGATCAGTTCCAATGATTCCGGGCTCACCTGGGACAAGACTTACTTCCACCCTAAGCAAACCGACCTCTATCAACGGATAATTTCTCTGCACAACGGTTACTTTTTTGGCCCTTCGTTTGTTTGGGTTTATGATTTTGCGGCATTGGCACTGCTAATTTTAATTATTACCGGAACTTATTTATGGTACATCGGTCGAAACTCAGCCTAAGTATTTTTTTCTTAGCGTTCTTTTTTCTCCCGCGAATAGCGCAAGGGGCGCAATTGGCGCGCATGCGCATGACCATGGGCGCTTGGCTCGAAATTGAGGTCACGGCCAAAGATCCTGGCCTATTAGCTCCTGCCCTAGAAACAGCGTTTAGCGAGGTTGACCGTTGGGACAAATTATTATCCAACTTTAAAGAAGATTCAGAAATTTCCCAAATAAACCGCAATGCTTATCCTCAAGCCGTAACCGTTAGTTCGGACGTCTTTAAATTTGTCGAAAAATCAAAGTTTTGGTCAATTGCCACTCACAACGCGTTCGCTATTGGCATTAAACCCCTAACCGACCTTTGGCATTTACGTTCCCCCAAACCCGAACGCCTGCCCAGGTCCAAGGAACTAACCGCAGCGCTCGAACGGATTGATCCTAAGCTAATCTTAACTTCAAGCGCCGGGTACACCATACAATTTTTAAAACCCGGCATGGGGTTAGACACCGGAGGGATTGGCAAAGGCTATGCTCTTGACCAGGCTTTAACCCAATTATCGGCCTATGCTTTAGAATCAGTTACGTTTAACTTTGGCGGCGAAATCCTTTATTGGTCGCGCGCGCCAATAAAACGCGAAGTCCAAGTGCGCCACCCTATAAATCCGGACCAATTTTGGAAAGTGATCACTTTGGATCCTAACCGCATCTCTACCGCTGTTTCAACCTCGGGCAACTACTATCGGTCGGCAAACGTTTCAGATAAACCCGGCCATTTAATAAATCCACAAACGGGTAAACCCGCCGGCCAACAGATGCGCAGCGTCACAGTATTTGCGGCTAACGCCACGGACGCGGACGCCCTATCCACTGCGCTCTTTGTCTTAGAACCCAAAACCGCCCAAACTTTTGCTGACGCCCAAAAAGAGTCTGCCGCTTTGCTTATTTATTCTGACCAAAAAGGCCGCTTACAAGAATATTGCGGCGGCGCCTGGAAAAATTTTGTCATATCTAACGGAGAATTAAAATGAACATTGCAAACCTTTCCACCAACGCAGTCAAGACTGGAAAAATCGCGCTGGTGGGCAACCCCAACGTAGGGAAATCAGTAATTTTTGGCTTTTTAACCGGACGATATGTCACGGTTTCTAATTTTCCCGGAACCACTGTAGACGTTTCCCGAGGACAACTCTGGTCCGGGGGGCAGAAATGCGAGCTGGTCGACACTCCGGGAATCCTTTCGCTCTACCCTAGATCCGAAGATGAACGAGTGACCCGAGACCTGCTGTTGCGCGAAGCGCCTGACCTCGTGATCCAGGTTACTGACGCTAAAAATTTAAAGCGCGGGCTCCTCATTACCATGGAACTAGCGGATTTGCACATACCCATGATCTTGGTTTTAAACATGAGCGATGAAGCGCGGGAACGCGGCATTGAAATTGACACTAACCGTCTAGCGTCTACTTTAGGGATACCCGTAGTAGAAACAGTGGCGGTTACGGGCGAAGGCATGGCAGAGCTAAGGCGTCTGTTACCGCTGGCCAAAGCGCCTTTAGCCAGCGTGCGTTACCTGCGGGAAGTGGAGGCTGCTTTTGATCGCATCCAAACCCAAATGCCGGAAGCATGGCAAAAAAATTTAGATTCTAAACTCTATGCAAAATCGCGCTTTGTGGCCGAAACCCTCTTAGCCAACGACGAGTCTATTTGGCATACCCTAGAACGCATTTTTCCTGTCATTGAAGAAAACTCTCGCCTAAAAGCGCAGACGGCCGTTCATGCCGTACTAAAAGATTTTTTGCGGCCTATTCACATTCTAACCTTAAATTCGCGCCAACAGCGCGCCATTGAAATCAGCGGAGAAATTACTCAGATCACCGGCAAATTAAAATCTTCGTGGGCGCAAAAGTTGGGGGCATGGTCTATGCGCCCTTGGCCCGGATACCTTATCATGAGCGGCATATTGTACTTGATGTATGAATTCGTGGGAGTCTTTGCGGCTCAAACCTTGGTAAAAATTTTAGAAGACGGACTGTTCGGAAAAATCTTAAATCCCGCGGTCACCAAGATCGTAGAACTACTATTGCCCGTTCCCTTTTTACAAGAAATGATCGTTGGACCCTACGGACTCTTTACCATGGCGCTCACCTACGCTTTAGCTTTAATATTTCCCATTGTATCGGCTTTCTTTTTGTTTTTTGGGTTGATGGAAGATTCGGGTATGCTCCCGCGTTTAGCAGTGATGCTTGACCGAATGTTTCGAGTTATGGGACTAAACGGCAAAGCCGTGCTCCCCATGATCCTGGGTCTAGGCTGCGATACCATGGCCACTCTCACTACCCGCGTTTTAGATAGTAAGAAAGAAAAAATTATTGTGGCGCTGTTGTTGACCTTAAGCGTTCCTTGTTCCGCACAGTTAGGCGCTATGCTGGGCATGATCGCAGGGCTTTCCTGGAAAGTGTTCGCGCTTTGGATCACAGTTGTCATTAGCACCATGTTTGCCGTGGGTTACGGGGCGTCCAAATTTATTCCGGGCGCGCGTTCCCCATTCCTCATGGAAATCCCTCCCATACGAATTCCCCAAATCAGCAACATTTTAAAAAAGGTTCGGGCGAGGTTAGTTTGGTATTTAAAAGAAGCCGTGCCAATGTTTTTGTTGGGCACTTTTCTTTTGTTCATATCCGACAAAATCGGGTTATTAGGAATTATTAAAACGATCGCTAACCCTTTGGTTGTTCATTTCTTAGGGTTAACCGAAAAGTCAACTGAAGCCTTTATCATTGGCTTTTTAAGGAGAGACTACGGCGCAGCCGGCTTTTTTGTGCAGGCACAAAACGGGTTTTTAAATCCCCGGCAAGTGACAGTGGCCTTAATCGTAATCACTCTTTTTATGCCCTGCATCGCTCAGTTTTTTGTTACTATAAAAGAACGCGGCTTAAAAACCACCTTGGCAATCGCCGGGTTTGTAATGACTTTTTCCATTGCCGTTGGCGGTTTGGTTAACTGGCTGCTAAAGACCGACCTCATCCAATTATAAGGAACCTAAAACTATGACTTCACAAAAAAAATACCCTATACCATCCTCCGCGCAAGAAGACCTTGAAGAAGCTTTAGGCATTATTTTTCATTGCTATGAAGAAGGCATAAGAGAAAAAAAAGCAATATTAGCCATGATCGCAGATACGGTAAACTCAGAAATTTACCCCACGCTCCTGCAGCGCGGATTAGTTTTTGAAGAGGACGGAAAAGTAAAGCTTAACCCCGAAGGCCAAAAACTAGCCGCCGGCATTACGCGCAGGCACCGCCTTGCCGAAAGGTTGTTGTCCGACGTTTTAGCGTTGCCCAGCCATTTCATTGACCCTAACGCCTGCCAATTGGAGCACATTATTTCCGAAGAGGTTTCTGAATCTATCTGCACCTTGCTCGGCCATCCAAGCCAGTGCCCGCACGGCACTCCCATACCAAAAGGGCCCTGCTGCGACCGCGCCGAAAAAAGCGTGGAGTCAATCATCACATCTTTAGATAAGCTCAAAGCCGGAGCAAAAGCTAAGGTGGCTTATATCTCGCTACAAAACCACCCGGACTTGCACAAACTTTTAGCTTTAGGCCTAATCCCAGGAACGCTGTTTAGCCTGCACCAAACTTATCCCACTTTCGTCTTGGAAATAGGCGAAACCACGCTGGCGTTAGAAAAAGAAATTGCGGAAAAAATATTGGTGCGCAAGATCGAACATCAAGAAAGGTACTAAATTATTTTTTTATTGTCTTCTTCTCGCTGGAAAAGCTGAACCCTTGACCAGAATTTAGGGCGGAAGAGTTCAAACGTAATTGGCTCTGAATTTTATCCCCGCCGTACAATTTAGTTAACACGCCGCCCGCATTCACGGAAGCTAAAACGTCCGACAAAGCTTTAAATTCAGGGCTCAGCGTGTTTAGTTTTACCACGCCGTTGCGCGAGTCATAAAACCAGCCGCCTTTACCGTCCACTTGCGCGGCTTGCGCGCCGGATCCGCTCAAAGGATCTTTCGGAATGGACCGCAAGTATTTGGGCGTAAGCGCGCGCAAATTTTTAGGGAACTTCTTATTTTTCTTGCGGTAAAGCAACAACGCCCGGCTAAATTCCGAATAAGCGCTGGTGATTGACTGCATCGCTTGCGCTTTTATTTGGGATTGCAGATAACCGGCAATTAAAGGTTTAAAGCTCGCCAATTTTTCTCCCCAGACATCGGAGGAAAAATCTTCGCACGGGATAACCCCCTTATAGCTAAGGCCCTCCTTAGCGTGCCCGCCAAGTAGCGTTCCGGTTTTGAATATGGAAAAAATATCTAAAATACGGTTAAGTTCCACGTCTTTCAACAAAAACTTTATCATTTGTTGATCCTTAATATTTTGGCTTAATCCCAACTCAAAGGATTTCATTAATATCGGAAACAGTTCAATAATAACGGCCTCATTGCCCAACAAACTTAAATTGCCTGGAAGCGCAGGGACCCCGGAACCGGACCGCGCGGACAAATAATGGCGAATCATCTCTTTTAACCCTGTTTCCTGCGAAGAAATGAACAACCACTCCTCTTTTAGCGTTAAGTAAATTTTGTTGTAGGGCAGTTCGCTTCCTTCAAAGTTCAACACGAAGTAAGTCCCCACATCGTCCGACTTCGCCTCGGTAAAAGTTATTGACTTCACTTTTTCCGCCACTATTTCCAAAGCCTT
>JAHFBY010000167.1 GCA_023249835.1 Elusimicrobiota bacterium
GCTAACGCGCCCAGATTCGTTTATATGCAAAACCACTGAAACTTGACCTTCCACTCCCATGGACTTTTCTAGGTAGGGATAATTCTCCCGCAACAGCTCAAGAACCTCGGCTTCGTTTAAAAGTTGCGGCAAACGGTCCAGCGGTAACCCGCCTCCTTGTCCATCACCGCCGCCCCAACCTTCACCGGTCCCGGGAAACCCCTCCGCGGCTCCAGTAGCATCAGAACCGGAATGGGGACCCTCCGGTGAAGCCAGAGCAGTTGGTTTTTCCAACTCTTTTGTTTTTTCGCTGGGAAGGACCCAGTCTTTCAATTTATTTTTATTTTCCTGAGGATCAGGGGGCGTAACATACTGTTTGGGCGGAGGTTTTTTTAAATCTTCCGGCGTTCGCGCTTTAACCTTAGTGCCACCGCCCGGCTTAAGCAGAGGGTTTCCTCCAATGCGGAAGGGTTTAGTTAAATCGATCTCCATGCTTGGAACCTTATTTTCAAAATGCCATCCATGAATAACATAAAAACCACTAAATATGAGGACATGAACAAGTAGAGATAAAAATAGTGATTTTTTGAAGAGCCTCTCTTCATTAGGGTGAAACGGCTGAACACCTTTTACGATCAAACTAAATATTCCTATTCTGCAATTTTTTTTGACCGCAGTTCCAACGCAAGCCTTTTAATTCCAGAGCCGCGAATGGCATCCAACACTTCAACCACCTCACCATAAGGAATGGTTTTATCCGCCTGCAACACGACATGAACCATTGGATCGGCTTTAACCATAACTGCCAATTGATAGGCCATAGAACCTAGAGTCGTTTTTTCCTGCTCCATTAAAATTTCCCGATTTTCATTGTATAGAATGTTTATTGCAGCCGTTGCTTTGGGTTCGGTATGAGAGGCGCTCGGGACATTGATATTCATACTACGCCGATTTATCAGAGGCGCAGTGGCCATGAAAATGATTAATAGCACTAATATAACATCAACAAACGGGGTGATGTTGAGTTCCGTAATGGATTCGCGTTTTCCATTGGAAAGCTTCATTTACTTGCCTTTATTTGATTTTTGTTCAGCCAAAAGGTGGTGGACCATTGAATCGGTCTCTAACAATATATCATCAATCTTTTTATTTAATACGTTATACGCTATAACACAAGGCAAAGCCACCAAAAGACCCACCGCTGTGGCCAAAAGAGCTTCAGACAATCCCTGCATAACAATTTCCGGACCAGCTTGAGCGCTTTGCGCTAAATCATGGAATGCCTTAATAACGCCCAGCACCGTGCCAAACAATCCAATATACACAGCATTGTTTCCCAAGGTGCCAATAATAATCATGCGGGTCTCTAAACGTTGCCGTTCGCGCAGCGTAATAGCCAAAACCTTCTCTTCAATGGATTCCACCTCGGCTCCAATTTTTTCAAATGCGCCCGAAATCACCACTCCGGCTAAAGAGACAGATTGGATTAGCGCTTCGGGAAGTTTAGCGTAATCCCCCTCACCTTTATATTTTAAAAAAAGCTCTTGTATGCGACGCAAGTCTTTTCTTTCTTTGGCTAAAACCATTCCGCGTTCAATCATAACGGCCATGGCCATCACCGAACAAAGAGCTAAGATATAAATAACCCATTCCCCTCCCGTTAATGCCAGCGCGCTTAAGACCCTAATAATCATTTTGTCTATTCATCTCCATTTTTTTTCGCAAAAAGCCTAAGCAGCGCGGACAACATTTCTGCCTGAACGATTGGCTTTTGCTCCGATCCCAAATACCCCAACAATCGATTATAGTCATCCGCATCGCCCAGTTCTCCTAAATAGCGCATGGCCATCGCTCGAATCACCCAGTCCTCATCATTTAAAGAACGCAAAATTAAATCCTTTCCCAACGTTTGACCTTTGCGCCATGCGGCTTGCGCGGCATAAAGCCGTAATACCGCAGATCGATCCAATTTAGAAGAGGTAAGCAACATGGATACGGCGTCGGGATATCCCCAAATTTGTAATGCCTCCATTGCCGGGAAACGCTCATACTCATTTTCTTTTTGCAGCGCGTTTTGAAATAGCCCTAATTGGCTACGGTCGCGATTATACGCCAAGGCAATCAACGCATAAGAACGAACATCGGTTTTCTTGCCCTCCCGCGCCAAACGAGCCAACTCTTCTTGGATTTGGAAATCGCTGGTACCCGCCAAGCCTTCAGTTAACAAATAGCCCAAATTTGTATATCGGGTTTTCAATCGAATTCCAC
Source organism: Elusimicrobiota bacterium (assembly GCA_023249835.1). Classification (GTDB taxonomy): domain Bacteria; phylum Elusimicrobiota; class Elusimicrobia; order 2-02-FULL-39-32; family 2-02-FULL-39-32; genus JAHFBY01. Next base: position 2,248 of record JAHFBY010000167.1, read on the forward strand.
TGGGGGTCAACAACTCGTCCATATCTCGATAAGCAGAAGACTCTGTGGACAAATCTTGATGGATTTGAAAATCTTCTTTTTCCCGTAACTGTTTCATCAATTGAAAATTAATTCGCGGGTCAACCAACACCCCTTTTGGTATTTTTAGCCTGGGCGCTGTAACCACCAAGGGCTCCAACTCAAATAAAATGTTTTGTTTTTTTTCAACGACTTTTTTAGACTGGGCGCCTTCTTTTAATTCCTTTTCCTTTCTTTCCCGTTCCTTTAGGTCCCGCCAATATTTTTGTGGGAACAGCCTTAATGCGCCAATACATATTTCTGAAATAATCCAATCGTTAGTGCTCTCCAAACTTAACCGGTTTAAGAGCAAGTCATAGTCTGAATAATCCCCCATTTCACCCAATGCCTTAGCAGCCAAGGCGCGAATGAGCCAATCACTGTCATTTAAATAGTTCCGCAAGTAGCCTAAAGCTTGGGGGTCCTTCATCCTGGCTAAGGCTGTGGCCGCAATAATGCGAATTAAGGGGGAGTCATCTTTCTTATAACTTTGTTGTAGAAGTGGGATAGCTTCGGGGTATCCCCAATTGACCAGGGCTTCTAGGGTAGAGTATCTAATCCCAATATTATGCGACCATAAGGCTTCTTTAAAATAAATTAAATCAACGGGATCGCGCAAAGAAGAGAGTGAGAAAATTGCAATGGAACGCACTTTAGGAGCATGGTCCCATCTAGCCACCGTAGTTAACCGTTGTTTTAAGTTTTGTTCGCTAATAACCCGGACCTGGCGAATAGGCTCCCAACCTAATGCTTCAGACAAAGCTATTCCAACACTTTCATAACGGGTTTTTAATTCGAATCCTTCGGGCGTCAAAAAAGAATTTATGGTATTGAGCGAAGGAGATTCCTCCATCTTTTTAGCTTTGCCTAAAACTTGTTCATCTAATAAGGAAGTTAGTTTTTGTATAATCTGCGGGTCAACGCTGACAAAGAGAGTGCTGGTGCTTTTTTGTGGCGGAGGCGGATTATAGATTGAAATTTTAGGTATCCAACTAGGTTTCTCTTCAGCTAAAAGGGGATGGTTATAGCAAAAGTAATTTGCAACAACCATCCCCAATAACCAAGAATATTTAAATAAATAACCCTTCATCTAACGATATACAACTTACCTTACTTCTTATCTTATTTTACTCTTTCAATAATCACCTTATTCATCACTACTGGAGTTTGAGGTTTATCGTTGGGCCCCTTTGCAACATTGCCAATGGCAACTACAAGGTCTTGCCCCTCAACCACTTCCCCAAATATAGTGTGATGCCCACTCAACCAAGGTGTGGCTATATGGGTAATAAAAAACTGCGACCCATTAGTTCTAGGCCCTGCATTAGCCATGGCCAATAACCCTGGACGATCAAACTTTAATGAGGGAACAATTTCATCTTCAAACTGATAGCCCGGACCGCTGGTCCCGGCGCCTAAAGGACATCCCCCCTGAATCATAAAATTAGGAATAACTCGATGAAAGATCAAACCATCATAGAATTTAGACTTGGTCTTTTCACCTGTTTTAGGATTAGTCCATTCTTTAGTGCCTTCTGCCAAACCAATAAAATTCTCAACTGTAATGGGTGTTTCTTTTTCAAACAACTTACAAACAATCTTTCCCATTGTTGTATCAAAAATAACGTAAGTTCCAACTGCTCTCTTATTTTTCATATTATCCGATTCCATGCTCCCTTTTTGAGATTTCGACGTATCTTTTTTGTCCTTTGCATAAACGTTCGTAATGGCAAAAGAAATTCCCAACACGAAACAAACAGTTAATCCGGCAACTCTTTGCATATCAATCTCCTTTATACCCGGCTCTTACTCGAAAACAACCGTGCTGAAATAATACAAATTATTTGTCCGTACCACCAATAATAAGCTTAGGAATTTTAATGGTTGGCTGGCCATCCGAAACCGGGACCCCTTGACCGTCCTTTCCACAAGTGCCCACTCCCCACCCCATATCCGAGCCAACCCCATCTATGGAACGCAAGACTTCTGGACCGTTTCCTAGAAGCGACGCGCCCCGAACCATCTGAGAAGGAACCCCATCTTTAATTAAAAAACCTTCCTCCACTTCAAACACGAAGTCGCCCGTAACCGGATTAACCTGACCTCCTCCCATTCTGCGAACCAATAATCCATTTTGCACCGAATTTACAATGGCCTTGGGATTATCTTTTCCCGGAGCAATAAAGGTGTTCGACATCCTCGGGATAGGTTTATGCTTATAGGACTCTCTTCGTCCATGACCATTGGAAACGCGTTTATCGCGATTAGCCGTAATGCGGTCATATAGGAAAGTTTGCAAAATTCCATTTTTCACTAAAATCGTTGATTCTGACTTAATTCCTTCATCATCATAATGGTAAGAGCCGCGCCGTCCGGACAAAGTCGGATCGTCATAAACAGTAATGTTTTCGTTGGCCACCTGAGAACCAATCTTCCCAACATATACAGGAGAAATTCCCTTTTGTATGCCGTCAGCTTCTAAAGAATGACCAATAGCTTCATGGATCATAGTGCCTCCGGCAACCGATTCCAAAACAACAGGCATTTCCCCAACCGGAGCAGGGGGACTGTTTAGTTTTGCTATCGCTCTCTTGGCAGCGCATTCGGCAATTGCCTGGGGAGGATATTCATCCATTAGCTCTAAACCTTTCAGCGCGCCGCTCACTTCCATTGCGCTTTGTAAAACCCCGTCTTTTTCCGCAACTACGGAAACAGAAAAAACAATGTATATTCTTTCCTCTACAAAATTTGAAAAAGTTCCATTTTCGCAAGAAAGACAAAAAACCTTCTTATGTCGCTCTCCAAAAGTCACCGTCACTTGCCTAATCCATTGCGAATCGGCCACAGACTTGGCGGCGTCATTAGCCGCTTGCATCCATTTTATTTTTGCATCCAATGAAATGGAGTGGGGAGCGCTCCGAACCTGATGAGCGTAAACCTCTTGGGATATACGAGGGTCAATCTCACTGGATTTACGTAAACCCTCGCTTAAGCC
>JAHFBY010000168.1:0-3665 GCA_023249835.1 Elusimicrobiota bacterium
TCTGCTTCGATATTTTCTAGTTGGGTTATTAGCCGGAAACTTAGTTCTTCCGTTTTCGCCTTGTTTAGTTCTATCTCAAACTCTGCTCCCTAAAGATAAGAATGTTTTTGACGACGTATTGGGCAAGAAACCAGTAGCGCGGGATCTTTCCGACATTGAAAAAGCAGTGGAAAAAGCGCGGTTTATCCGCTACGAACAAGACCGCTGGAACAAAATGCGCCAAAAGCTTGAAAGCGGCGAGGTTTTCCTGCCCAAAGCGGAAAAGCCAGTGCCCACGGAAGAGCGTAAAACTTTAATCCAGCAGCCTCCTCCTTTGGGTCCCGGAATTAACGTTGTGTTGCCGTATGAGTCCGGACTTTCCATTTCCGGCAGGAAAGTCATTAACTTTAAGGTCACTTCCACTATTTACGCGCAGCCGGACCGTGGTAAAGGGCGCATAAACAAAACCGATTTTGAATTGGACCAGCAGTTGCAAGTGCGAGTGCGGGGCACCGTGGGCCGAAAAGTCACGGTAAATGTTGATTTTGACGATACTCGGGACGATAAACGGGATATCTCGGTGCTTTATACCGGAGACCCGGAAGAGGTCCTGCAAGAAGCGGCTTTCGGCGACATTTCCATCTCCCTTCCTTCCACCCAGTTTGTTTCTTATTCTAAAGCTGTTTTTGGCGCGCGCGCCCAATTACAGTTCAGGCCGCGCACGGGATTTGCCAAACTTTTTCCATCGCAATTGTGGCATCGTTACACTCCCAAACAGATTAAACTTTACCTCATTGGCAGCCGCACCAAAGGCATCACTAAAACTAAACGTTTCACCGGGCAGTTTGTGCTGGAACGCAAAGAAGTGGCCGATATCAACTATCCGCGCCGTCAGTTTTACCGCTTGGCCATTGCCACTGGCCCCGCAGGAAAAGGCGAGCACCGGCCCATTGTGGCTGGATCTGAAAAGATATTTTTAGACGACCAAAACCCCAACAACAACAATGAAGATGAAACCACCCGCACGTTTAACATTATGGACAGTTCCAGTTCCATTTTGTTCACTGACGGCATTAGCATTACAACCGCTACGTTCCAAGGACCGGACGGATCCACCAATACCGGGGTCTTTAAGCTCCTGGTGCCGGGAATTGACTACAACGTAGATTACGTCAAAGGGGTGGTGCGATTTATTCGTACTATAAACCAATCCGACGTCATTGTGGCTGATTATGTTGCTTCCACCTCTGCCGTTACAGTCAGTCAATCCGAAGGGGGCAGCGATCCTAAAATTTCTGACACCAATAAATCCAAAGACCTCTTGAAAGGGTTTAAGCCGTTTTTACTAAAACCGGACGAATCTAAATTTTTTGCGTCGCGCGAATTAAAGAACTATTACTTTTTGGGCGACAAACGGATCGCTCGCGACGATGGCCGTGGTAATTTTATTTTAAAGGTGTTGGATTTAAATAACGCCGAACCTTCAACCATCGAGGGTTTAGACGTGAGTTCCAACACTCAAGTCAAACCGGTGCTCCATTATCCGGAAAGCATAGACGTTGATTTTGAAAACGGTTTTTTTAGTTTCGTTGCCACGGACTCTTTCCGCAGCCCTGTTCCTAAACCTTTTACGGACGATATTTATCGTTTTCGCGATTCTGTCCCCTCTTTTAAAAATCGATACAAAATTTTTGCCGAGTACCGCTTTAAAAAAGGTAACTATAGTTTGGGCGACATCAACGTTGTTTCCCATTCCGAACAAGTTTTTGTGGACGGACGGAAAATGACCAGGGATGTGGACTACTTCATGGATTACGATATTGGCGTGGTCACTTTTTTTAGGCCGGAACAAATCCGCGACGATTCAATTGTGGAAGTGACCTACGATTTTTCTCCTTTTGGCGGAAGAGGGGAGGAAACTTTGGTTGGTATGCGCAGCGAATGGTACGTGTCCGACAACTTTTTTATCGGCAATTCCGTGCTGCTGAACTTCGCTTCGCAAGTGCGGGGAGTCCCGGACCTTCGTTCCACTTCGCGCAGCATTACGGTGTTGGAGGCGGATTTAAATTGGAAAAATATAAAGGTCGGAAAATTTCCGATCGTGATCAACCAACTGAGCGGCGAAATAGCGCACAGCATTAAAAATCCAAACACCGCGGACAAAGCTTTAATTGAATCTTTTGAAGGCATAAAACTGGAAGACACTGCCAACTTAAATAAGGACGCCTGGCAAGTGGCGGCGATTCCGGACGAATATATAAACAGCTCTAACCTGAGCGGTTACGCCAATTCCATAACCCTTAGCAATGAAGACCACTCTATAACCGAGGTTAACACCACGGCTCCAGTTGAAGATTCCGATCAAATTCAAGCTTTAAAGGTCAAATACGTTTTAACTTCAAGCGTAACCAATCAGGCGGCTTCTTTCGTGCAGGTGTTTTCTAAAACAGGCCGCGATTTCTTTACCAACCGTCGGCAGTTTTTGGAGTTTTGGGTTTATGGCGACAACAGCAACGCGCAAGTTAAAATCCGATTGGGCGGCATTAAAGAGCTTTCCGATAATGGCGGCAACGTCTTACGCACTGAGGATAAAGACAATAACGGCGCGTTGACTCCGGGCGAAGACACGGGCTGGTCCTTTATTAATCCAGACGGTTCAACTACAACCATCGGAGCCGCTAACGGCAGGTTGGACACCCAAGATTTAGACGGCAACGGCAAACTTGACAATGACGATCAACTGGGCAATTACCGAGACGAGTTGTCGGTCACGCTCAACTTCACGGGCTGGAAAATTGTTCAGTTGCCCTTAAATATTCCGTCTACCGACACTGGCGCCACTAAGTGGTCGGCAATTCGCCACATGCGAGTGAGCGTTGTCAATCCGAACTCAACCGCCTTATCCGGCTCCTTTTTAATTGGTCGGGCATCTATCGTGGGCACTCGGTTTGAAGACCCAACGGTAAGCCCTTCTACCGCTGCGCTGACAGCGCAGATCTTTGCTGAAAATAACCAGGACAATCCGGGTTACCCGTCAATTTTAGGGGACGCTTCTTACCGCGAACTCTATGACATTCAAGATCAGTCCTTGCTCAAGCGCGAACAGGCGCTGGCCATCCAATTTCAACGCACGCAAACGGTCAACGCCACTACCGCTACTGCGACCACTACCGTTTCCACGCGTCGAATCTTTACAACGGCGGTTAATTTAACCGAACACCGCTATTTTCGCTTTTTTCTGCACGGGGATCAATCCAACGTTGTTTTTTTCATGCGCATTGGTTCGCCCGGCAACTATTTAGAATACCAGGGCAACATGCGGTTTTTCACCTGGCAGCTCATTTCGCTTGACATCCTGGATAAAAATCGGGACGGGTTGATCGATGGCAACGGGCAAGATAATCCGTTTATGCGGCTGACCAAAGCGGTCGGCAAACCCGACCTGCGCGCGGTGACGGAATTGACCTTTGGAATTATTGTGTCCGGCGGAGGTCCAGACAACTCCGCCCAAAAGGTATTTATCAACGAAATACATCTTGCCGAATCCGTAAAAATTGTCGGCAACGCTTACCGCGGCAACGTTGCTTTTAGTTGGCCCGGTTGGGCGGACTGGGGGGGCCATTATGAGTTTAAAGACCGGAACTTCCAAACTCTGACTTCGGTAGCTTCGGGCGTGGACAACAAAA
>JAHFBY010000168.1:3675-5282 GCA_023249835.1 Elusimicrobiota bacterium
CATTAACCGCATAAGTTTTTTGCCGATGTCTGGGAATTATAGTTATACGGAAACCGTGACCCCGCAAGTTCAAAAGTTGGACGACCCCAACATCTTGATTCCCTCCATTGACGAAGGCAAAGCGATTTCAGACAACGAATCTTTTAGCGGGAACTTGCTTTTAACTCAGCTTCCTTGGATCCCCACCAGAATAAAGAGTAAATTTTTAAATATCAGCGGTTCAGCGGACCGTTCCCTTTCGCGCAGGAGCGATGGTATTCGTGAGGATGAGTCCAGGAACTTTAGGCTGGGGAGCGGATATTCTTTTCCTTGGCAGCCGGATATATTGCCTACCCGGTTTTTAACGTTTAAGCCTTTTCCCACAACTCTCTCCTATAGTTTCAGCGAAGGCCGGTCCATTCAACGGTTAAAAGAGGAAAACACGGACACCGACAGCGTTAGTCAAAGCCATAGTTTTTCGACCGGGTTCCAATTTTTTCCGCAGTTGTCCTTGTCGCCTTCTTACAGCTACTCCCAATCTTTTGAAGAAAGGGACCAGTTAAATAGGGACAATCCAATTAAAAATGAGGTCAGTAAAACTTTAGGCAAATATTATAAGAGCAACTCTCAAAGCGTTTCTGTAGGCGGATCCTTGCGTATTTTCTCTTGGTTGACCCCGGGTTTTAGCTACTCCATTAACACCGGGGAGAGCTATAACGTCAATGAAGTTCAGTTTGGCACCAACACTTTTCGTCGTGGCGATTTAAAATCCATTAACCGCACTTCTAACGGCAGCGTGAACGCAGGCTTTAGCCCTAAAGATGTTTTTCAATATATTCGCTACGTTCGGTTGATTAACCCCATGATCAACTCTTTGAGTTTTGATGGTGGATACTCCATATCGGATGGCGACACTTATGAAAATATGTTGGCGTCGTTTGATTCTCGTTATGAACTTTTTATCCGCGACAACTCGCTGGATTTGTCCAAGCAAGACCAGCGGACTAACCCGCGCCGCACGAGCCTCACGGCTACTGATTCCAGCCGTGTTTCCGGACGCTGGGAACCCTTTGAAGGGTTCACTTTTATGAAGAGCAAGTATTTTTCTCCGATCAAATACATTAATACTTCCGGCAACTTCAGTGAGTCGGTGAGCCGCCGCGACGCTACGGGAACCCAGAGCCTAACCTACAGCCGCGTATGGCCGGATTTTGTGGTTAATTCCCGAGGTATTGAACACCCGCTTTTTATTTCCCGCTGGATGACGGACACCCGCATAAACGCCAATTATCAGGAACGGTTGAACGAAGTGAGGGACCAGACTAGGTCTAAGTCGTTAAGCAGCAACCAAGACGTGACTTTTACCCTGTTTAAACTTTTGCAATTTTCCATTGGCTACCAGAATTCCAAGTCGCAAGAAGAAAACCTGCAAACCGATCAAGTCACTTCTAAGACGCGGTCCCAAGGCATTAACGGTCAAGTGATCACAACTCTAAAGTGGGGGAATTGGCGGTTCACTCCGCGTTACGATCAAAGTCAAAGCGAATCCGAAGACGGAACGGGCAAAAAAACATCGGATTTGGTCAACCGCAACGGTTCATTGCAAGTTTTTGGCGATATCAACGTCC
>JAHFBY010000169.1 GCA_023249835.1 Elusimicrobiota bacterium
GTTGGGAAGAGGAACTTTGCCTAATATACGGTTATTCGTTTCCACGCCTTCTGCCGTAGACTTAAGCGCCATGAACGCTGCCCAAGTGTTTATTTACCTCATGGGAGCCAACGAACTGATTAATTTAAAACCAGTTTCCGAAACCTTGTTGCAGCAAATGCAGCAGCGCAGATTGATCGAAACACAGGCCTAATTCTTATCAATATGGAAGGCCAGTGGGTCAAAAAGTGGGGGGCCTTAATTTTAACGAGCTCCTTGCTCTGGAACGTTGTTTCTGCGCCGCTTCTGCAAGCCCGGCTATGGGATGAGCGCCGCGCCTTAGCAGACCAAAAAACCTTTAGGGTTAAACGCTTTGCGCAAGATTTAGCGCAATTCCATAAGGGAGAAGGAGTTGATTTTGGAGTAGTACCCTATGGAGAAGTGACCGATGTTTGGCGCGGCGAGAACCCTGAAAACAAGGTCCGGCTATTTATTATTCAAGACGCTCACGGGCATGCTGTTGCGCAAAGAAACCTGGTTTCCATTTTAGAGATCTTAAAAGGGAAATTTAGCGAAGGGCGCCCGTTTTTGATCGGCGCAGAAGGAGCGGAAGGGACTGTTTACGCAAAATGGTTGGGACAATTCGTTCGCAATGAAAGCGGGCGCAAAGGTCTGGACTGGCTCCTTCAAGAAGGGTGGTTAACCGGAGAAGAGTTTGCGGTAGCGCTTGCGCCCCAAACTTATGAACTCCATGGGGTGGAAGATGGAAAATTATATCGCACGAATTTAGAGACCCGCCGCTTGTTGGATCCGCAACGAAAATTTGTTCAAGGTTGGTTAGACCGGTACGAAAACAGAATCCAGGCGCTGCGCGCAAAAACTTTCACGAAAGAAGAGCTGGAACTGGAACATTTAAGCCGCGGGTACATGCAGGGTTCTGTTTCTTTAAAAGATTTCAGCAAATACCTCATTGCCAACGGCAAACCAGACCTGAAATCCTATCCGCAAATCGCAAACTTATCAACCACTTTTATATTGGAAGGCCGGTTTTCTCTAGAAACGGTTCAGGCGGAGTCACAAACCCTGCTCTCTGCGCTTAAATCAACGATGGATTCATCGGAATTTACCGCTTTGGCCGCTGCTGGTCTAGGCCATCAGAGTCAAGGAAAAAGCGGTTTTTCTTATTATCGCTTGCTGATCCGCTTAGCCCAAGAGCGCGCGGTTCCCGTTCACAATTTACCTAAATATGCGGAATATTTAGAATTAGGAGAAAAGCTGGATGCGGCGGCATTAGATCAAGAGTTGTCACGATTAGAAAGAGACCTCTGGAACTCCCAGTTCCAAGACCCTTTGGGTCGGAGGGTGGGAAAGGTTTCCAGTCGCCTGCGGATCGAGCAGTTGTTTTGGACGGAAAAGCTGAGCCCTGCGTTATGGAACGAATATTCGGCTTTGGCTCAACAGGATTTCAATGCCGTTGAAACAGAAATTCTGAATTTAGAAAATGAGTGCGGAATCTCTTCCCAGGGTAAAGAAATTTTAGCAGGTTCTGATCGTGCGGAAAAAAACTTGCCCTTAAGTTACAGCCAGTTAAAGTTTTTGCAGGAGTCCTACTATCGTTTAGCCCAAAAACGAGATGAATCTATGTTAGAAAATGCGCTCAAGCTGGCGGGCGAGAAACCCATAGCGCTCATTGCCGGAGGTTTTCACAGCCAAGGCTTTTCTGCTCAGCTCAAGAAAAAAGGAATTCCCTACGCTACGATCCGGCCCAGCATGAGAAGCATTGATCCCGGCGCTAAGTCGGCTCCGCTCCCAAGGACCGCTCCCCTAGGCAACGACCCTTCTGCGGATATTTTAGAGCAGGCCAATACCTTGGTCCGCCAGAGCACAATACTGGGTCCCTTGGAATGGCAGGGCGCCCGCTACGTTTTTACTGTTTACGGAAACCGGAAAACGGTAATAAGTTTTGAAAAGCAGGATCCGGTTCACCCTAATCCCGTTGGATACGGCATGATGCTGCGCGAGTCTAGCCATTTAGCCGCGGTGAATATTTTAACAAAAGGAATGGATGCCGTCGCGGTCCTTGCTGCCTCAGAAATTATAGGCGAAGGTTGGTTCCCGAGGGATGTCCTGACAGATAATGAAGCGGTAGGTTTCGCCCAAGGCAAAGAGTTTCGATTAACGGCCAACAAAGAGGTGGATCCAGAGGAGGCCCGTAAAACAGCTAAAGCGATCGCAAAAAAGTTTGGACTGGAAGTGCGTTGGAATGAAGCAGCGCGCGCGCTCATTTTTCGCTTTCCCCACCCAACGGAAGAAGGCATCATTTCCTCAGTATTTGGCCAACGCGCGCACAATCTATCCCCGGATAAAGCTGAAGAGAGCGGGCCGCAAAACCGGGCGCAGATCAGAAGAGAAAATGAAGAATATAACCGACGCCGGATTGGCGGACCTTTGACCCAGGCCTGGAGCAGGGGTGTAAGGGGACAAGATTTTATCAATTTGGCGTTGCGGCTTAGCGCGCAATCTTCCGCAGACTTTATGCGGAAACATACCCATGCTGAAAATCTGTTGGACCAAAGTAATTTGTTGCAAGTCGGCGGTATCATGGCGGCCCTTTATATCCGCAGCGGCCTGAATTTTGCGGAAAATTTTCACGCTTTTCACAACACAGTTCTATCGCCCCTATTGAACTGTTTGCCGGCGACTATAGAAGATGATTTATTTAAATATTTTAAGGATGGTTTTAATCACGGAAACGTGCCCGGAGTAGTTCTAATCCCAGGATTAAGAATTAACCCAAATGTAAAGAATGAAGAGGGTAAAACTTTATTGGAGTTAGCGTTGATATACAAGGATAGCACGATTGCAAGCAAGAATAGCGCGATTATTGCAAGGTGGTTGGTAGATCATAAGGACCTTGATGTGGATAATGCCCTTCGACCCGGTTTATCTCTTGTAACGCTGGCGATGGGAAATAGCCTCAACGCGATTGCGGTTGAAATATTTAGGCGCTCAGTAAAAGAAAGACAAAATTGGGAGGTTCTTTTTAAGGCATGTAAGTATGATGATATAGAAATAACAAATCAATTTTTGTTGGAGAACAACATTTTTTTCTTAGACCAGCGCCAGCGTGATAGATTTAGCACCCAAATAGAGGTAACTGGAATTGATGTTCTAGATAGACTTTTAGATGAGCCGGATATTAGGCGTATTCTTCATTGGCGCATTCTAACTCCGTATACTGTCATGCATTATTTATTCTTGCATGGGGGAGTTACTCGGGGGGGCATGAATCTTCATGAATCTGAAATGACCCCTTTAATTAGCCAGCTTCATTCCGAGTTTAGTAGGGCTGCGCCAAGAGGGCTGTTTTTATCTCATTGGGACGTGTCGTGGCAGGATACTTCAGCTAAGATCATCAGTAAAATATTAATTCCGGTATTCGAGCAATGTTTTTTTCATTCCCCAGATTTTTTTGCAAATTATCCTAACCCAAGCGTAAAAAAAATAACCGGCGTCGAAATAAATTCATCTAAAACCTTGACTACGTTCGGATTGGCGAAACTCCTGCGTTGTTTAGCAGACGGTACGTTTAAGTCAACAGATTTATATCTTGAGTTTTCTGTATTAGCAGAGTACCTGGAAAATAACAACTTAATCACTTCCTCCATATTGGTTTGCGCGGTGAACGCGATTAAGGGAATGATGTTCATGGCGTTTGTAAAAGAGCGTTTTCCCCGTTCCGCCAATGAGGCGAAACAAGTTTTGGACCGCTTCTTATCGATGTCGAATCTATTGCGAGGGAGAAAGCGGGAAGGGGAAGAGCTGAACCGCTTTAAAGTTGTGGAAACCTCGCTCAACAGTTTTGAGATTTTGATGTACAGGCAAGACGGTAGTTCTGTAAAGTTAAAAGGCCGGACCTCTTCTTTGGTTGGAACGGACCGCAAAGATTTACTGCATCTTGACGAGGAAAACAGCTTTGGAATCCTTTGGACGCCGGTCATGGGAAGAAATCCGCAGTTGCCGGAGAGTTATGATTTAATATTGTCATCGCATTTAGATATTTTCGCCAATCAAACCGGTATTTTTGAGAAAAGTTTGGGGCGAGTTTTAGACCAGATTGAGGATTTTGATAGAAAAGTTCAGATTGACGGTTTATGGGCGGCGCACAAAAGCGCCGAAAAGAACCTTCGGTATAGCCGCTATCTTAGGCGCAAAGAACTTTGGGAATTAAAGCAGTTTAAACCGTCAGCTCCCAACCCCAGAGATCTTGAAATAGCGGATTTAGAAACAGCCCTAACCTTGTCTTTGGACCAAAATGATTCCAAAGAGACCGGAGAAGAGGAAAAAGAGTATGGGTCCGAAGAAAAGGAAGATTCGCAGTTTAGGGAAGAACAGAAAGGGGAGGGGCAGGATTCAGGTGAAGACCAAGAGCTCCTCCAAAAAGCAATTGATTTATCCTTGCGCAGAGAAGAAAAAGAAAAAGGAGATGAAAAGCGATCTCAATTTTCCAACCAGGCAGAGTTGTTTGCAAAGAAGGCGGATGACTACAGCGTTGAAGAGCGTCCTCCTGAAAATAATTTTTTTAGGATGCCAGGAATATCCGGAGGCATCAAACAGTTAGGGGAGGATGAGCACCAAAAACATTTGGCGTTTGATGCGTCAGCAATGAACAGAGAAGGAATACATGAACTGTTTTATAGGTTTTTAAGGCGCTGGTCAAAACAAGCCCTAAGCGATCTTGAAGATCCGCACCCTATGATCCGGCAATTTAGTCCAAAGCATTCAGGGCTTTTAACGGCAATGGCCGAATGGCCCTTGCCGTTGAACGAAATCTCTTACCTGCTGTTTGGGTCAATGATGGAACAATTAGCAAACGGGCCTTTTCGAAACACAGATCTAAAATCGGATTTCGAAGGCTTGGCAAAAGCTTTAAGGCGCCCAATTTTTGATCATAACGAAAATTTTAACAGTATTTTAAAAATTATGAAATTGATGATGGACCTGCCCGTCCCGCTTGCCTATCCTAAAACTATTGCCGAAGCTGAGGCAGATTTACTGTTGATGAAATGCTGGGAAGGTTTTTTAAGAACCAACCATCAGTTCTACCCCAACCGCACAGCGCTGTTGCTGGAAGGCACGCGCGTTGGATGTCTTTTCGTGCTCTTTGGGTCGTATGGCCCCATTTTAGTGCAGGTTCGCGTTTCACCGTTCGATAAAGAAGAGTCTGCAGGTAAAGTCTATGATCCATTGCGGTTTGAAGATGGAGAAGGGTTCGGCGTTCTCTGGCAGGTCGTGTA
>JAHFBY010000170.1 GCA_023249835.1 Elusimicrobiota bacterium
TGATCGCAAACTGTGAACTTATCGTCTATGGGGCCACTGACCCCGCCGCGTGCGTTACGGTACAGGGAAAAACAGTTGCGCTTGCGCCCGACGGCACGTTCAACCTACGATTTTCTCTTCCGGACGGACCGCTCGAGCTGCCTATTCAAGCAGTATCCTCCGACCGCATTGACCAAAGAAAAATAAAGATTGTCGTTACCCGGAACACGGAAAAGGACTTTTAAACGGCCCTTGCTAAAATGCCTGATCCCACCGGTTACTGGTCTTTAGTCTTACACGCTCACCTTCCTTATATCCGCCACCCGGAACACGCCGACTTCTTAGAAGAAGACTGGTTTTTTGAGGCCCTCACTGAAACCTATATACCTATTTTAGAGTTTTCCCAACGTTTGCTTGAGCAAGGAGTGCATTTCCGCTATACCATAAACTTGTCTCCCACTCTTTGCTCGATGATGCAAGACGAACTTCTGTGCAGCCGTTATCTCCGCCATTTAAATCAACTCTTGGATTTATCAAAAAAAGAGTTGGAGCGAACCAAACAATCGCCTCAGTTTTTACCCGTAGCGAGAATGTATGAATCACGTTTAGAGTCCTGCCTCACTGTTTTTGAAAAATACCACGGACGCATTTTGCAAGGCTTTAAACAATTGCAGGACGCCGGCGCCATTGAAATTATCACTTGCTGCGCCACCCATGGATTTTTGCCGCTTATGACCGACGTCCGCGCCCAAAGAGCGCAAATCCGCGCGGGGGTTGACTTCTATAAAGAAACTTTTGGCCGGCAACCCCAAGGCATGTGGCTCGCGGAATGCGCTTACACTCAAGGGGTAGACGCGCTCCTCAAAGAAGCGGGAATCCGTTATTTTTATTTAGACGCCCACGGCATACTTTTTGGCGAACCGCGCCCGCGCTACGGTGTTTTTGCTCCAGTGATTACCCCAGTGGGTGTGGCTGCTTTTGCCCGCGATCGGGAAACAGCTCAGCAGGTATGGAGCGCGGAACAAGGGTATCCTGGAGATTTCCGTTACCGTGAATTCTACCGAGATTTAGGCTATGACTTGGAATACAACTATATTCGCCCTCATTTGCATGATGACGGCGTGCGTAGAAACATTGGGTTAAAATATTATCAAATCACCGGCAAAGTGCCTTTGGATAAAAAACAACCTTATGATCCCAATCGCGCGGCCCAGGCCGCCGCTGAACACGCTGGAAACTTTATGTTTAACCGCCAACATCAAATCAACCATTTAAGCGGGTTAATTGACCGCCAACCGCTGGTAGTTTCGATGTACGACGCGGAACTTTACGGCCATTGGTGGTACGAAGGGCCCCAGTTCCTTGAATATCTATTTAAAAAAATACACTACGATCAATCTACCTTTAAATGCATAACTCCATCAGAATATCTCGAACGGTTTCCACAAAACCAAGTGGTCCGCCCCTGCAGTTCTTCCTGGGGAGACAAAGGTTATTATGAAGTGTGGTTAAACGGCGACAACGATTGGATATATCGCCACTTAAATAAAATTTCCGATAAAATGATCCGCATGGCTGAGACCAACCGCGTTCCCTCTAATTCCTTAGCAAAGAGGTCCCTCAACCAAATGGCGCGGGAAGTGCTCATGGCGCAAGCATCGGACTGGGCCTTTCTAATGACGGCGGGAACCGCCATAAACTATTCGCACAAACGGACCCGCGATCACGTGCATAGGTTCTTGACCTTAGAAAAAGAATTTAAGGCCGGCGCCATTAATCCAAATTTTTTGTCTGATTGCGAGTCCAAAGACAATATTTTTCCCAATATTGACTACAAGATATTTGCGAATTCTTAAAAACCAAGGACCTAAAACTAAAAAAAGGAGCGCGTCATGGAACCTTACGAACCCAAAAAAAAGAAAACGTCTAAAAAATCCACCTATACTAACGGCAGTAAAAATGGTACCGGAACAATGGTGATGGATTCCCCCTTAGCCGTTGCCAAAACACAAATAAAAAAAGCTCAAATAAAAGCAAAAACAGCCAAAGAAGTCGCCGCTGTCACTATTGACTATCCCCAACAAGGAGAAAAGATCCAACCGCTGCATTACGCTGTTCGTTTAAGCGTTAAAGGCAGCTCAACTGTTGAGATAGCCATTGACGAGAACGATTGGAACGCTTGCCGTGAATCGGTTGGATACTATTGGCATGATTGGGCTCCTATATCCAAAGGGTCCCATAAATTGACCGCCCGCATTAAACTGTCTTCAGGTAAATATAAGGAAACCAAGACTATTACCTGTAGAACAATCTAATTACCGGCTTAGGCCAGCAAATTTTATCCTAAGCCGGCGTTTGAGTTTTTTCTTACGCGCTGTATTTTTGATATAATACCTTAGTGATGCATACCAACGATATTCGCGCGAAATATTTAACTTATTTTAAAAACCTCGGACATACCGTGGTCCCCTCAGATTCCCTGGTCCCGACCGGAGATCCGTCTCTTTTGTTTACCTCTGCCGGAATGGTGCAATTTAAAAAACATTTTTTACAGCAAACGCGCTTAGATTTTCGGAGAGCCGCCTCCTGCCAAAAGTGTTTGCGAACCTCAGACATTGAACAAGTGGGATTAACTAAACGGCACCTCACTTTCTTTGAGATGCTGGGAAATTTTTCTTTTGGTGACTATTTTAAAAAAGAAGCCGTTGACTGGGGCTGGGAATTCCTCACTAAAGAATGCGGTTTGTCCGCCCAAAACCTCTATGCCACAATCTATAAGGATGATGAAGAGGCGCTAACCCTTTGGAAAGCTTATTTGCCCCAATCGCACATCGTGCGCATGGGAGAAGAGACAAACTTCTGGAACATGGGACCTACCGGCCCTTGCGGTCCCTGCTCAGAAATATTGGTTGACCGGGGAGAGCATAGCGCAGTTCCTCACGCCTGCCTTGGACCGGCTTGCAGTTGTGACCGGTATTTGGAAGTTTGGAACTTGGTCTTCACTCAATTTAACCGCAATGAGTCCGGCAGCCTAGTCCCTCTGCCCCAAAAGAATATTGACACGGGCATGGGCCTAGAACGATTGAGCGCAGTGATCAATCAGAAAGATTCCAGTTTTGAAATCGACACTTTTCAAGAACTCATGAACAACGTTCAAGGTTTATTCACTGATCGCGAGGTTTCTATCACTGCCTTGCGCATGATCTCGGATCATTTGCGCGCTTCAACCTTTCTCATTGGAGATGGTATCCTGCCCTCCAACGAAGGCCGCGGATACATCCTGCGGAGGCTGTTGCGGCGCGGCCTGCGGCAAGGATGGCTGCATGGAAAAAAGGAGCCGTTCCTTCATCATTTCGTGCCCGGCGTCCTCCAGCAAATGCAGGGCGCCTATCCGGAACTGCTCGAACGGCAAGAAAATATCCAATCTATTATTCAAACTGAAGAAATAAACGCGCTTTCTTCCATTGAAATGGGGACCCGATACTTAACGGAATCTATCCAAAACCGATCCGGAAAAGTGGGTAAAATACGCCTGTCTGGAGAAAAAATATTCTATATTTATGACACCTTTGGATTGGATAAGGAAATCCAAAAAGAGATCGTGCAAGACCTGAACGGAGAACTCGAATTTTCTGAGCAAGAATACGTTCAAGCCAAGGAAAAAGCCGCCCAAATCGCGCGCAAAGGCTGGAAAGGTTCGGGGGAAAGGGAAACTACTTTCTACTCAGAAACCAAAAACAAGCTCGCGGACACGGAATTCTTAGGTTACGATATTTTAGAATGCGACGCTAAAGTTCTAGCTATTTTAACTCGGGAACTACCTCAAAACCCATTGCGCGAAGTAGAAGAATTGACCGCCGGCGCCGAGGGAGAATTAATTTTAGATAAAACGCCGTTTTACGCGGAAAGCGGCGGACAGGTCGGCGATCAGGGAAAAATTGAAAACATGCCAAAATCGCCGGAACTAAGAGTCGATGTTTTAGACAGCCAAAAACCAGTAGACGGGCTCATCATCCACACGGTCCGGATGCGCGCAGGAACCCTGCGCGTTAAAGACCGCGTAATGGCGAGGGTGGATTTCATCACCCGCGAACACACCATGCGCCACCATACCGCCACCCATTTGCTGCACGCCGCTCTACGCAAGACATTGGGCAATGCGGTAACTCAAGCCGGCTCACTGGTCTCACCGGAAAAACTGCGTTTTGATTTCAGCTACCCGCGCGCCTTAAACCATGACGAACTAGAGCGAATTGAACGCGACGTGAACCTCGCGGTTTGGTCTGACCACCACCGCTGGCGGGATGAACTGGCTCTAGAAGAGGCGCGCAAAAAAGGCGCGCTTGCCTTCTTCGGCGAAAAGTATAAAGATAAAGTTTACGTGGTCAGCTACGGCGACGCCAGCACAGAAGTTTGCGGCGGAACCCACTGCATTTCCACGGGACAAATCGGTTTATTTAAAATTCTGAGCGAAAGTTCGGTGGGTTCCGGCGTGCGCCGGATTGAGGCCGTGGCCGGAGAAAAAGCGCTTGTTTTCGTGCGCGGGCAAGAGCAACTGTTGCATTCGATCGCGCATAAGCTCCGCTGCGCTATAGACGAATGCGCGGACAAAATTGATAAGATGGCGCAAAAACAAATCGTTTTAGAGCAGACCGTGCTCAAAGCTAAAAAGGACAACCTCACCAAAGATGAGGGCCAAATGGATGGACATACCTACACTTTGCAGACCGCGAACAAACCATTAAAGGTGATTTCTTTGGCTTTGAACGAGTCTGACCCCAACCTTTTGCGCGATTCCGCCGACACCTTTCGCGATAAATTAGGGTCAGGAATCGTTGTTATCGCCTGTCAAAACCAAGAGAAACTTTCCTTCGTGGTCACTTTAACTAAAGACTGGATTGAACTCGGGTTTCACGCCGGACGAATTGCCAAAGATTTCGCTAAAAAATTTAACGGCTCAGGCGGAGGCCGGGACAATTTTGCGCAAGGAGGGGGGAAACGCGTGGCGGATTTACCTTTGCTGATGAGTTCCCTTCCGGGAGAAATCGCGCTGTCAAAATAAATTTGTCCCCGTAGCTCAATCGGATAGAGCGTGAGCCTCCGGAGCTCAAGGCTGTGCGTTCAAATCGCACCGGGGACAACCCAATATTAATTTAAACCTTTGGAGAAACGATTGAAAGACCCAAAAAAAGAATTTCAAGAAATATTAAAGCAGACCAAGATCATTAAAAAACCAAAACGACGGCTGGCGACTTTTGGCCAAACCCGGATCAATTATTTTTTTATTTCG
>JAHFBY010000171.1 GCA_023249835.1 Elusimicrobiota bacterium
TTTACCGCACTGTTTGGGAAGTTCCGCAGCGCGCCTTAGTGGACATGGCCGCCGATCGCGGACCCTATATTGACCAAAGCCAATCTTTAAACCTTTTCATGGCTTCTCCGTCCATTGGCAAACTCTCCTCTATGTATATGCACGCTTGGAAGAGCGGTTTAAAAACCACTTATTATCTGCGGTCTCGCCCGGCAACGCGCATTTCCAAAACCACGGTGAACGCAAGCGCCAACTCCGAGGCCGTGACCTGCTCGCTGGAAAATCCGGAAAGCTGCGAAGCTTGCCAATGAACAGCGCTGCCAACAAAAAGGATTTTATTCTTAGTCCCGGATTTAACCTAACTCTGCGGCCTATGCGCTATCCGGTGTTTTTTGAAATGTATAAAAACGCCATTAAAAATACTTGGACTGTGGAAGAGATTGATTTTTCTTCCGATATCCCGGACTTAACGCGGCGCATGTCCCCCTCTGAACGGCACCTGATCCACCGACTTGTGGCTTTCTTTGCCACCGGCGACTCCATTGTTTCTAATAATTTGGTTTTAAACCTTTACCAACACATCAATTCGCCCGAAGCGCGAATGTATTTGTCGCGCCAACTTTATGAAGAAGCGCTCCACGTACAATTTTACCTTACCCTGCTGGACAACTACATCCCTGACATGGAAGAACGCGAACAAGCGTTTCAAGCTATTGAAACCATCCCCTCCATTCGTAAAAAAGGAGAGTTTTGTTTCAAATGGATCGATTCTATCTATGGACTGCAGTCCATCCGCACACGAGCAGACCAGAAATCGTTTTTATTAAATTTAATCTGCTTTGCTTGTTGTATCGAAGGCCTCTTTTTCTTTGGCGCGTTCGCTTACGTCTATTTCCTACGCTCCAAAGGGTTTTTAAATGGTCTGGCCGCAGGAACCAATTGGGTGTTTAGAGACGAAAGCGGACACATTGAGTTTGCCCTAGAAGTAATTCGTACCGTGCGCCGGGAAGACCCTGAACTTTTTGATTTGGAACTACAACAACAAATTATTGACATGATGAAAGAAGCGGTTGACTGTGAAATGCAGTTTGCCGAAGATGTCTTATCTCTGGGAGTGGCGGGGCTCTCTAAAATCGATATGCGCGGCTACTTAGAATACGTGGCAGACCGGCGTTTAGCATCTTTGGGCCTTTCGCCCGTATTTGGCTCAAAAAATCCTTTTATATTTATGGAGTTTCAAGACGTGCAGGAGTTATCCAACTTTTTTGAGCGCCGCGTCTCGGCTTACCAGGTGGGAGTCACCGGAAAAGTTAATTTTGAGGAGGACTTTTAAGATGAGCAATGATCACCATGAAGTCATTGACTACGAAAAGTTAGTCAACGACTACAACGATTCATTGAACAGCGTTTTGCGCGGGTTTCGGCCAAAATATGACTTTTTGGAGCTCTGGGTACCGGACGCTAACCCCATTTCCAGCGTAAAAAATTTGGTGGAGTCCGCGATCAATCAAGGGCATTGCGCTGTTTCTCTTTTTTTCAGCGCCGAGGTTTTAGAACAAATTAACTTTGACGCCCTTTGCAAAGAGATGAAATCTTACGGCCCCATTGAACAGGAATCAACCGCCGGCGGCAAAACAATCCATTTAAACCGCATCGAGGGCAAAATCAAATCCAGCGAGATGATCGATCCTCTCTATAAAGAAAACATCATTGAACTTTACGAATCTTTGGCGCATCAGGGTTCTATTTTAGAAGACGGAGACAACCTCCTCATCCGCTCCACGACCGAAGGCGTGAGCCTGTTCGGCGCGGTGCACGTAGCCAGCCACACCATCCACCGCGCCCGGTTCAGCGGAACCAACCGCACGGTGGAAGCAGCGCTCCTAGAAGGACTCTGCCGCATCATCGAAGGACTGCCGATTCAAGAAGCCGCGGACCACGGTTTAATAAAGTTAGAATATATGCTCCGGGATAAGTCCCAGGCGCGCGGGGTCAAAGGGATTGCCAATGTTTTCAATTATCCCCCCATATTTAAAATGGCACAAACCCTTGTGCGCGACCTATTTGCCACCTATATCAAAAAAACGGGTTACAAAGTAGTGGACAATTTCTATCATCCCGCGATTTCACAAAAGTGGAAGGCTCTGCCTGAATCGGACAAATCAGAAGCCGTGACCAAGGTTTTTGAACATTTATTAAAAAAAGAGGGCGGCCCTTACGGCAAGTATGCCGTGACGCTAAACATTCTGGGCATTGAACTGCACCGCCGGATCAATATAAACATCCAAGGAGAGCTCCCCGCGGAAACGCGCGCCGCTCTTTATATGGATTTTGAAAAAGAATTACGCAAAGAACTGGAGCCAAGCATCGAGGTGTTCTCGCAAAACATCAAAGACCATAACGCCATTCGGCGCGCGATATCATAAACAAGGAGACACCGTTATGTCATCGAGCATGGAAGATTTTTCCGAAAAACTAATTCTGGACGGGACCAAGATCGGCTGGCACCTGGACCGAGTTAAAGCTTGGGAACGCGGCGAACGGATCGCGCCCATAACAATTGACATGGCTTTGACCCGAGCCTGCAATTACGCCTGCCACTTCTGTTACGCCATGCTGCAAGAAAACGACCGCCAGGTCATTACCAAAGAGGTCATGTTTAACTTTTTAGAAGACTGCGCGGAAATCGGCGTCAAAGGGATCAGTTTCGTTTCCGATGGGGAAAGTACCATCTCTCCGGCTTTTGTTGATTCCGTAGTCAAAGGTTCGCAACTGGGCATCTCCATGGCCGTGGGGACCAACGGCGTCGTGCTCACGCGCAACAAACTGGAAGCCATCCTCCCGCACCTCACTTATTTGCGCATCAACATTTCGGCCGGAGAGCCCGCACGCTATGCGGAAATCATGGGCGTTAAAGAGCAGTGGTTCCACCAAGTCTGCCAAAACATCCGCGACATGGTCGACATTAAGAAAAAGAATAAACTAAACGTCACCATCGGCTTACAGATGGTCCTCATGCCTCAATACGAAGATCAGATCATTCCTCTGGCCAAGTTGGGCAAAGAGTTGCGTCCGGACTATCTGGTCATCAAACACTGCTCTGATAACGAAGACGGGGACTTGGGCGTGGAGTACGGCAAATATAAAGCGCTTTATGACAAACTACACGAAGCCGAAAACTATTCTGACAACGAGTACCAGGTAACGGTCAAATGGTCTAAGATTCAAGCCGAGGGCAAACGTACCTACCAACGCTGTTTCGGCGCTCCTTTTATGATTCAGATGTCGGGTTCAGGTCTAATTGCGCCCTGCGGCATGCTTTTTAACGAACGCTACAAAAAGTTCCATATCGGGAACATCGTTACCCATCGCTTTAAGGACATTTTTTATTCCGACCGCTACTGGGAAGTAATGAACTACCTTGCCTCTCCTGAATTCAACGCGCAAAAAATGTGCGGATCGCTTTGCCTGCAACACAAGGTTAACGAAACTTTAGACGCCCATATTAAAGGTAAAATTAACCTGGCGCAGCCGCAAGGAAACATGCCCCAGCATATTAACTTTGTTTAACTAGCTCACTTTATAGCGCGCGAACCCTAACATAAAATCATTTTATTTTTCCCATTGATCTTATAACGTTCCTATGTTATATCAACTTTGCGGACCTTTCGCGCAAATCTGATTTAAAGAGTAGGCTGCATGCGCAGAAAATTCACCTTGGGTTTAATCTTCACTGCTGTTGCCGTAGCGCTTTACGCTGCTGGATGCGGACTAAAAATGCCCGCTATAATTCAACATAACCTTTGGGACCAAGCGCGTCCGCTTTCTACTCCCCCCGACTACCATTTACTATTGGTATGGAAAGAAGGTGAAAAGTCAACTGACCCGCCATTGGCGCACCCCGAAACCTTGGTTCACCTCCTAGCCAAAGAATATGAGGAAAAAGGCGCTGGCCATATGCTCTCATGGCAAATCGTAGATGACCTTAGCGCTATTGAACCTTTGCTTAGCGTTTGGCGGCCGGAAATTCCTGTGTTATTCTTAGATGCGCGCTTTAAACTAAATTGTACCACCCAAACTTTGAGCGCTTCGCTCTCGGGCATTATCCGCTTCCAGCCCTTCCTCTATGACACTACTTTAGAAAAAACAAACGGCGAATCAAAAATTGAACGCCAAACGCAATCTAATGTTATTTCCCGCGCCGTTATCCAAGATTGGGTTAATAAAGATGAGCCTCAACTCTACGCTGATTTTATAAAAGACATTGTCAAACAAATGCCGGCCTTAGAAAAACATGCAAGCATTCTACAACTTTATAACGGAAAATCGTCTCCTCTGCAACAAGCCTACCAGTTAGCTCAACAAGGCAATTGGGGTAAAGCCACAAAGATTTGGACGCAGGAATTAGCGCGCGATCAAGGGAACCGTCAAATCGCGCACAATTTAAGCATAGCCGCGGAAATGAACGCTGATTGGAAAGAGGCTTTAGCCTATTTGAAGAAAGGAAGGCGCACCCAAACAAAAGGTCTGTTAGATACCCTTATCGGCCCAAACATTGTTTCCCAGCGCGAAGAATCTCTGCAAGGTTTATCAACGCTAAAGGACAACTCAAGCCGCAGCGTTACCCTCCTACCTAAAACCAAAGTCGCCGTGTTACTTTTGAAAAATATGACCACTGATCTAGAGGCTAACTCCATTATTCAGGAAGCGTTGGTCGGGGCTGTGGCAAACGCAGGGTTTAGCGTAATACCGTTTAAAGAGGTGGAAACAATATTGCGCCAAAATGGGTTTTCAAGCGGCGACCAATTTCATTCCACAAGCCCAAAGCTGCTCGGACAACTGGTAGGCGCTGACTTTCTGGTCATGGGGCAGGTGGAAGAGTTCAGCAACATCCCCGTACAAGTAGCGCAAACATCTTTAAGCCTCGTTTACTCGCCAGAAAACAAAACCGTTTATTCTCAATCCTTTCACGTTATCAACGTTCAGAAAAAAGGCGATGATTTTGGCCAAGGCCTCAAAGGAGAATGCAACGGCATTGCCGCGCGCTTTGTGCGCGCTTGGCCAATAACCGAATCAAAAAAATAATGATTTTATACTTTGGTTGAACCATTACGCCAACGGATCATTTCTAAAGCGTTGTCCATTAAACGGAAAATGTCCGGCGCTAAATGCTCAATGCGATTGCGGACCTGTTGGTGCACAGCGCT
>JAHFBY010000172.1 GCA_023249835.1 Elusimicrobiota bacterium
ACACCATTATTAATAATTCTGCTAAAACATTGACCGCTACCACGCATACCGAACTAGTTAACGTAGACGGTTCTTATTCGATTGATGAGGGATCAAAAGACAGCGTCCTCACCTATAGCTACTATACGGCAGCCGCAGATATAACCGCTAACCGTTACGGGTTGTTAGAAAGCGCGGTCAACAGCCAAAGTTCCGTGGTAGTGGTTAAAGATTCTTTTGGCAATATCGCTAAAACAACCACAAAAACAAACTCTTTTGAAATTATTAATAACCAAGCTAAAGCGAGTCAGGTTACTACCGATACCCAAATGGAAAATATTGACGGATCGAAAACGATTGCGGACCACGCTGATTCCGCGGCGAGCGTGGTGGACTACACCTACTACAAAAGCAAATCGGACGTTACTTTAAACCGGTACGGCCTTTTAAAGGGAGCCGGCAACACCCAAAGTTCAGTGATGGTGGTGGAAGATTCTGCCGGAAACATTAGCAAAACAAAAGTGAGCAACTTAAGCTACGTTATCCTTAACAACCAAGCGCGCGCAGCTTCAGTTAAAACGCATGTGGAATCAAGCAACAAAGACGGATCTTACAGCGAAAACAGCCACGCCCAAGCGCAAGATAGCGTGGTGGATTATTCTTACTATACGCTGTCTTCGGACGCCGATATGAACAGGCTGGGCAACTTAGCTTCCGCTACCAACAGCCAAAATCAAGTCGTGGTCACTAACGACGGTCATGGCAACCTCA
Organism: Elusimicrobiota bacterium; assembly: GCA_023249835.1. Lineage (GTDB taxonomy): Bacteria > Elusimicrobiota > Elusimicrobia > 2-02-FULL-39-32 > 2-02-FULL-39-32 > JAHFBY01. Next base: position 751 of record JAHFBY010000172.1, read on the forward strand.
CTTTTAGCGACACTCAAGTTACCGAATACTCGATTAAAAACAACCAAGCTAAAGCCCACTTGATCAAAACAAAAACAACAACTGAAAACGTTGACGGCTCAAAAAGCTATATGGACGGTTCAACGCAAAACGGGGTCGAAACCGCCGCCATTGTTACCACCAACGAATATTTTGCCAACGGTAATTTAGCGTCGAGCCTTGCCTCTCAAGGCGTGGCCATGGCTACGGATGGTAACGGCAACTGGACCCAAAGCACGGTGGAACAAACCTATAAAGTTATTTCCGGACAATCTAAACTTTATTCCGCAGAGACCGCGTCCAAATCGCAAAACCGCGACGGTACAGTGACCTACTCCGGATGGAAAGACGATTCCGGGGTTACGCGCGGAATAAGGAGCAAAGTGGTGTACAGTTACGTGAACGATTCTACCTTTGGATCGATCATGGAGGGCGAAAGCGGCCTCGAAGCTTACCACACCGTAGCGGAACTAAACTTAAACGGCACGGTGTTTCATTTACAGTTAGACGAAAACAACAATTGGATCGCGATTTATTCGCTTGCCGGCGATTTTGATTTTAAAACTGCGGCGGTGGACGTTTTAGAAAATACCGTTCAAAACACGTTTTCTTTAACCATTACTTTAGCGGACGGAAGCGTTCAAACCGCAACTTTAAACCGGACAGACGGAAACCTATACGTTTCAGAAACACGAACAGTAGACGGAGTAGAGGTGGTGGTGACCCAAGCCTACAACAATACCGGCAACCTCATTGGCGCTTATGGTTATGGCGAAAGTTATACCGTTGACATGTCCGGCAACGTGACCGAAACCCAAACCACCCAACTCTTTGCAGTGATCAACGGGCAAGCCAAGGTTATTTCAGTTGAATCCAAATCCTACACGAGCAACGCTTTTGACGGATCGCAAACCTGGCAAAACGGTAATAGCGTCTCCTATGACACAAATTTGGACGGGACAATCGAGTCCGTAGAAACGGCACCATCAATAGTTAAGTACACCTACGACCAATCCGGAGACCTAAAAAGCGCTGTGGCCAATAATATTATCAGTGTTTCAAACGACGGGTTTGGCAACTACACTAAAACTCTAACCGCGCAAACTTACGCGGTCCTAGACGGTCAAGCTAAATTAACTAAATCTATCAACACTTCGGACAGCATTAACCAAGACGGTTCTTACTCCAATCAAGTGACGGCCACTAAATACAATTATTATGGCCAAACGGATTATGCGGTAACGCTAGAAAATAAACGCGGGGAACTGGCCAACGCCCAAGGGTCAGGCACGTCCTACTCTAACGACGGTTTTGGCAATTACACGGATGGAACGTTAACCCAAACTTACGAAATCATTGCCGGACAAGCAAAATTAAAGACCTCTAAAAACGAAACGTATACGCACAACACAGACGGTTCAGAAACCTGGCAAGACGGCGAAACGCATAATGGAGTGCAAACCGTTGCGGGCCAGATTACCTATTATTATGACTCCGAAGGCAGGCTTTTAGAGGACGTCCCGGCAACCGCTGATGTGGGCACAAGCGTGAGCCACGACGGCAACGACTTAAAGAGCTGGACCGAGACTACCATTGTCCAAACCTTTGACCTGGTGAACAGCCAAGCCAAAATCAAGACCCTTGAATCTAAAACCCATACAATAAACGCGGACGGATCAGAGTCTTGGCAAGACGGGACAACGCATAACAACGTTACAACTAAAGCGGCTGTGATTACTTACTATTATGACGATTATGGAGTGTTAGACCTAACGTTGCCTGCCCAGGCAAGTTCTGCTTTGTCCATGAGCAAAGACGTTTACGGGAACTGGACTGAGTCCAAATCGCAACAAACGTTTACCTATATCAACAACCAAGCTAAAGTCCAATCCGTAACCTCGGCCAGCAAGACCACCAACTTAGACGGCACAAAAACTTATACCGGGTCAGATGATAAGGGAAAAAGTTTAACCATTAACTATGAATACTATAAAGGAACCGATATAAATAACGCTGAGAAAAAATATTGGGGCGGACTAAAAGGGGCTAGCGGTTTGGGAACAAGTTTAACCGTTGACATTTACAGCAACAAAACTTGGTCGGATTTTACGCAAACTTACGTTATTAAGAACGGACAGGCAAAAGTCGAGTCCGTAACTTCCAAAACTAAAACTGAGAATTTGGACGGTTCTTGGTCGGTGATGAACGGACTGTCCGCCGCGGATAACGGTTACGATTTGGGGTCGCTCTTAAACGTCGCGTCCATTGCTCCCACGATTACTTATGGGTACGATTCCGACGGCAAACTTAACAGCGTAACGGCGAGCGAAAGCCTGTCTATTAGCGGCGACGGGTTTGGCTCTAACAGCATCGCCAAATCCAGCCAAATTTTTAAAATAATTAATGGTCAAGGAAAAGCGGACTATACTTTGTCCCGCACATATTCGGAAAACGTGGACGGTTCTTGGTCGGCTATGGGTTGGGACCTAGGTAACGAGAACATCCAACAAGGTTCTGCGCTCAAAATAGTTTATAGCTACGACCAATATGGCAACTATAAAGCCGATAGTTCAGGAATTGCCGCGAGAAACGAGAGTTTAAGCGGAAACAACTATGCGGACGACGGTTGGGGCAACGTAACCGAAACTCAAAACACCCAAAAATATTTGATTACAGCTACCGGTGAAATCAAACTTTCCAGCGTAGAAACTTTATCTAAAACCACAAACAAGGACGGTTCTTGGTCCATTATGAACGGAGAGACGGCGCAAAGTTCGGGCGCGACCAGCCAAGGGGCGTTTCAAACCACTCAAACTCAAGGTTTAAAATTAACGTATACTTATGCCGCTGACACCGGGCTGCTGGAAGACATTAGCGCCGGTCAAGCTATTTCGGTAGCAGACGACGGGTACGGTAACCGCACCTTAAGCAAGGTGAACCAAACCTATAACGATCCAACGGACAATTCGGGTTTAGCTAAAATAAAATCGACCACTTCCGGCAGCCTAACCGTAAACCTTGACGGCAGTTGGAGCGCATCGGGAATTTTGCCTACCCAAGAAATTTTAGATTCGGTTAGCGCTACTTTTGTGAACAGCGAGTATTTAAGTTTAAACAGCGCCATGGTAACGACTTATGAATATAATGCAAAAGGCGCGCTCTCCGACACTAACGGAGACGGTTGGGTAGCGCAAGGAAGCGGGGTATCGGTTAGCGGAGATGAGTCTGGGAACGTTGCGATAAACACTGTTTCACAAGATTTTACCAGCATCAACAACCAAACAAAACTAAAAAAAAGCGTCACCAGTTCCAAAAATTATAATTTGGACGGTTCTTGGTCAGTTAGTGGCGAAACCGGAAAAGACGACAAGGTCGTGCACGGCGAAGCCTTTACGGTGAAATATTTCTATTGGGGCGAAACGGGTTATAGCGCCAACGCCACGGACCAGCGCGAAGGCCGTTTAGCGTTTATGAGCGGCAGCGGTAAAAGTTACGCAAATGATAACGCCGGAACAGTCAGTTTAACCAAAACCGTGCAAAGTTACGGTACCGTTACGGATATTAAAAACAGTTACGGTCAAGGGCGGGTCATGAACACGATGACCAGTTCGGTTTCCGGAAGTAAAGACGGTTCTTGGAGCATTATGGGATGGAGCGACTCGATTCCAACCGATATGCCTAACCCGCCGCCGACCAACACGGATCGGGGCCAATCCATGATCGTATATTATGGATATACTAACGGTAAACTAACTTCCGCTTACACGAACAGTTCCAACTCCACTATTGCCAAAACACTTTCCAAAGACGAGTTTGGAAACTACAGCCTTTCTTCAACGGAACAAACCTTTACAATAATAAACGGACAATCAAAAGTAAGTTCATCTACATCCCTTGCTTGGTCGAGCGACCTTAACGCCTCCGGCGCTTACGGCAGTCCAACAGAAAAGTCAGACGGCGCCACATTTAAAAATGAGACGATCACTGTTACGAGCTACAACTCTAAAGGAAAAGTGTCCGGCGTCGAAGCTCGCGGCACCTCCCTATTTAAAGACGCTAACGACGCTTATACGGCAAACACCATAACCCAGACGTATGAGAAAAAAGGGACGGAGGCAACCGGCGTTTTTTGGAAGGTTACCGGTTCGGTAACCGACTCTTGGAGCAGCACAAGCGGCGGGCCCGGCAGCTATTCCTACGATTTCCTAAATAATTCTTGGACCTTTACCGCGAGCGAGGGAGGAGGCAGCTACGCGAGCCCCGTAGCGGAGGTGGACTGGTCCTGGAACCGCCAAAGCGTAACCAGCGCCTTCTCTTACAGCAATTCCGGCGTTCAAAAAGCTCAAACCGGCAACGGCGTTCTTTTTTCTTATGACGGGTTAGGCCACTATACTGCGGGAACGAGCG
>JAHFBY010000173.1:0-2698 GCA_023249835.1 Elusimicrobiota bacterium
AGGATCATATTGTCTGTGGTTGGTTTCATGCAACTCAATCAACCGTCCTTGATCATCCCAACCGCCGCTCCAATCCAGTTCATTTAAGATCAGCTCTTGCGCGTTATCCCGGCGGACTTCGTGATAGGTCCGCTCCCGGCCAAAAGCGTCATGGCTAATTTTCGTACGGATTATCGACTGGTCGTGCGTTTGGTCTCCTCCATCGCTGGTTATTTCGGTTTGAACCGTGCTTAAAGCTAACCCTCTCTGGTCCATCTCTTTAAGTTCCCACGTGGTCGTCAGGCGCAGGTCAGGAGTTTGGTTGGATTCTTGTTCAGTGCGGCTCTGGTCCATGATCCTGGCCGCGTTATAGTGGCGCTGGACGGTTTGTTCTTCGTGCAAGTTTAGCGTTTGCCCTTCCTGCACTCCTTGCGTCCAGCTCTCTTCGCTAAAACTTTCTTCTAAGCCGCCGGCAGTGTAACCCGTATCTTTACGCACGGTAACGATGTTTTTTTGCAATAAACTATTGCCGAACAAATCCGAAGCTGACTCTTGGTCGATTTGCTTATAAGAGCGCAAGTTGCCGTCGGTATTATAAACCATCTCCCAGCGTTTACGTTCGCTCTTTTTTTCCGGGCTATCGGACCGGCGCACGGTTTCCTCATACATCAGTTCCAAACCGCGGTCGTTGTATAAAATGTTGAAACGTTCGGTTTCCGTAACCAAACCTTGTTGGCTCACCTTTTGCTTGTAGCCCTGGATTTGACCTAATCCGTTATACTTTTCCGCGCGCCATTGTGTCGTTCGCGTTGAGACAAGGTCTCCTTCATTCAACAAGTCGCGCTCTTCTAAATCGTAGCGGAACTTTAGTCCGTCCGCATCGTAAACAGTGTTGCTCAAAATTCGTTCGGTTTGGGTATGATAAATTTTCTCTCCCGCGACAAAGGCGCGCACGCTCACCTGCTCTTTACGCCCTATTTCGCGGCCTAACGGGTCATAAGTTGCTTTGGTGAGTTCCGTTACAGTCTCATATTTCTCTTCTCCTTTATCAGTCTGTCGTGTATCTGTGATTTTTTCCGTATAGCGCACGAGTTGGTCTTTACCGTCATAGAGCATACCTAAGCGTTCCGTCACTCTTTTACCATCGATACCCGTCCCTTCCGAATTTTCCCGGTATCGCACAAGCCGTCCCCGCGCGTCATAAAACATCCCTCGGCGCGAGTTTTGGCGCTCTTCTAATACAATATTGTCCTCTAAAGTTTGGGAGGTTTCTTGATACGCGCTTAGATAGCCTTGCGCGTCGTACTCCATCTGGCTGCGCATAATTTTGGTCGTAACGCCGGGTGCAGCTTCTGAAACTTGGGTTTCGGTATAGGACTCGAGCCTGCCCTGGACGTCATAACTCATTTCACTCCGCACACGGGTTTCAGTCTTATCCAAAGTTTTGCCCGTAGTGCGGACAATTTCTCTGTATCCGGTCAACCGCCCGGAAACAGGGTCAATAACAACTTGATCGCGAACAGTGCGTGTGTGCAGGTCCATCGTTAAAGGTTCATCCGCATTGTCTGGATCGGAAATGACACGTCCAAAAGTTTGGCTGTGATCATCTTGTCCGGCAATAGCGCCATAACCGTCATAAGTTACGTTGCTCATAGTGCGCACGGTGGTAACATCAGGCATGCGCTCATCCAACAATGTTTCCAGGTACCCTTGAACTTGTTCCCAGGCGTTGTAAAGAATCGCTGAGCGTTTGGTCAAAACCTCATAGGCCGACCCCAGGACATCTCCGATCGCGTTAATCAGTTTGCGCGAATCAGAGACAAGAAGGTTCGCGCCATTGTATTCTAGCGCCTGCCAAGAGGTTTCATTGGCAACGTTTGTGGAAGGCAAAAAGCTCCTTTCCTTATAAGACGAAATCCGGCCTAAAACGTCATAAGAAGCATGGGACCGGTCTACCTCGCTTTCTTGATAGATCGTTATGGTAAAGGACGTCCCATCATTGTCCAGCCGGATTAGGGAACGATCTTGCAAGGTTACGTTTTCGCCCAAAAGCACGCTCTGTTTTTCTTCACCCGTAAAATCGTTCCAAGAATAGCGGCTGCCGAAATCACTCAGCGCGGCGCTCACCAAACTTTGCTTTTCCTCTGCGCTTAAATCCTGCCAAGGAGTTGCAAAACTCTTTTTTCCTTCCCCGGTTTTAAAAGAAAGTTCATGGTAAGACAAGTTCTGTTTCAATCCGTTGTAGGTCATGTTGTTAACGAGCTTGTCGGTTACCATGCCGTTTAAGTCCAGCGCGCTCTCTTGGTATCCTAACAAGTCGCCCTGGCTGTTATAGAGGCTTTTGCTGCGCTCTACAATCGAACTGCCGCCCCAAAGCGCTTGGTCCCAAACGCGGTCGCTCGACCCAACCATTTGGCCGGCAGAGTTACGCACGATGTTGCTCCTTTCTGTGAGGATCGTGTGGTCCACTCCTTGCGCCATTTTGCGGACCGACTGCTTTTCCGAAAAGTTCGTGATTTCAGAAACTGTGGTTTCCTCGGAATAATTCAAATCTTCGTTCCCCTGAACTGTCCCGCTAACTTTAGTGGTCTGCGCGTAGGCGGTCAATGCGTTGTCTTGATAAACCGCGTTAGTCACGTTTTGTTCCATGCGCACCGACACATTGCGAAGTTCACGGTCAAGCCCTTGGGTTAGGGTTACTTGCGTCCCGGAAGCCATG
>JAHFBY010000173.1:2708-5169 GCA_023249835.1 Elusimicrobiota bacterium
TGCTATCAGTAGTTTGTTCTGCATAGGAAACCGGCATCTCATCGTTACCGTACTCGGTATGGATCCGGTCCGTGGTGTAGCGGGTTCCGTCTGGACCGGTAGACTCCAATTTCCAGCTTATCTTGCGTCCATAAGAATCATAAAGAACGTTACTTTCCTGCGTGATTGACACCTCGCCTAAAGCTGACTGGCGCGTCTGCCCGAACCCTTGCAGCCGTCCATAAACGTCATAACCTCCTGCGGTTTGCCAATCCAAACTCTCGGCCAATTCAAAATTGTCATTATTGCCTTGATACAGTTCTTCGCTATAAAACAATATCCTGCCGTAAGAATCGTAGATTCCGTCCTGCCATTTTCTTAAGGTTTGGTTTCCAGCGGGATCCATTAAGAGCTCTGCAAATGCAAGCAGATCTCCAGAACTGTTATATTCTCCATTACGCCAGAACCGACGGCTGGTTTGGCCATAAGCGTCGGTCAGCTCCTCTTCATAATCCAGCAGTCGGTTAAAGCGGTCATAACCGTTAGCAAGCCAGGAACTTTTTGTCTCGTTTCCTAAAGCGTCCATCGCGCTTTGCCGGTAAGCCAAAACTCGGTCAAATTCGTCATAGCGGTCCGCGTTCCATGATTTTTGCGCAACATGTCCCCAAGCGTTTATGCTTGTTTCCTGATAGGATTGCAAATGTCCAGAAAGTTTTTCGAAAGATCCGTTCCAAAGGCGCGACGTTTCAACTCCCAAAGCGTCAGTGTTTTTTTCCTCATAAGAGGTCAGCCTGTCTTTTTCGTCATAAAGACCCTTGGACCAAGAGCGTTGGGTCTCCAAACCCAAAGCGTCGGTCAAGGTTTCTTTATAAGCGCTTATGCGCCCAAAGGAGTCGTAGTCCTCAGCGTGCCATTGCCGGTAAGAGGGGTTACCGCGCGCGTCTATGCTCCATTCCTTATATGAACTGAGTTTCCCGTCTGGAGCATAATCCTCTTTTTCCAGTACCCGACGGGTCACAATAGTTTGCCCCAAAGGGTCAGTGACTGATTCCGTATAGTCGCGCAAAGAGCCGTTGTCATGGTAACTTTGAGCGTGCCATTGGGTATGAGTTTTATTTTCGAGAATGTTAGTGTCGTCTTGTTCGTAATCCGTGAGCCGTCCGTAGAAATCGTAGCGGCAATGGCTTCGCAAAGTGCGGGACGCTCGCCCCAACTCGTCCGTCCTACTCTCTACGTATCCTTCGAGCCTGCCCCAATCGTCATAACTGCCGGAAAAATCTTTAGAGCTCCAGCGCCCAAATGAATCTTGCATATCTTCGTGATAGCCTGCCAACAAATATTCCGGAACATCTTGCGATACTCCTTGCGTTTTGAGCGCTTGATCAAACGCAGGGTTTTTAATATATCCGTTTGCCTTCCAATGGCGCGTGACCGCTTTACCGTGAACGTCAGTTTCAATTTCCGAATAGGAGAGGAGGTTATTGTTCGGGTCATAAGTCGCGTTGCTCCACTGTTTGTAGGACGCGTTGCCGTTGGGGTCCAGGGTGGTTTGCAAAAAGCCTTTGAGCTGTTTATTCTCATAGGTTCCGTTAGACCATAAAACCGTGGTGAGGTTTCCGTAAGAGTCCGTAGTCTCCTGAGTGTAGGCGGTCAAGAGCTTGGTAGAGCCTGCTTCGTCCGGTGAGTAGGAAGAAGAATCTTCCGTGTAAGCGGCTCCATGCCAGTAAACGTGCGTCCAGTTGCCCAAAACGTCTTTTAAGTCGGTCTGATAACTTTGCAAAAGCCGTTTATCGTTATATTCCATCTCATAGGTTTGGCGGAGCGATACGTTGCCTTGCGCGTCTAAGACCCGTTCGTTGTCAATCTGTTTAGCCAAACCGTCCTGCATCCAAATCACTTTACCGTCTGTGTAGCGAACGTAGTTAAATTTGGAGTTTTGTCCTAATATATCAAAACCCTTTTGACGGTAGGCTTGCGCTTCCAGGGCAATCGCCTCGGCAGTTTTTCTTATCCCTTGGACGCTCCGTTCCAAAGACTGGTTCATCATCTCTAAATGTGACGGGTTTTGTCTGGATTTTAGCAAGAGTTCGTTTTGGGTCATGGACGCCGCCATGCGCTTTTCCTGGCTGCGCCGTTCTTTGAGTTCTTGAATTGAAATAAATCCGTTGGGCGATTGGCGCGAACCATTTTCGCGAGGGTGGAACCAAGTGTCAAGCAAGTCCGCCCAGGCGCGGGAGGTTCCGGCGGAAAGAGTGGTCAATAAATAAAGTCCTGCCAGACCAACGCGAAAAGCGCCGTGCAATCGCTGTAAGTTTTTTTTACGCAACCTGATTTTCATAAGTCCTCAGTTCTTCTAAACTTAAGTAAGCGCAGGGCACTACGAACAGCGTTAAAATAGTGGCGTAGGTGAGCCCGCCCACCACTGTAATAGCCAGCGGGCTCCAAAGCGACGCCCGCTCTCCCCTGTCCAAAGCCATGGGAA
>JAHFBY010000174.1:0-873 GCA_023249835.1 Elusimicrobiota bacterium
GTCAGCGGAGCTGTTCGGGTTAGTTTAGCGGCGCAAGATGTTGAAGGCAGCGGCGTTAAGTGGACTTACTACCAAGTGGACAATAAGTTCCCAACGCAATATATGGATACGGTAACTATCAGCGAAGGCGGCCATGAAATGCGTTATTATAGCGTGGACAACCTATTGCAGCAGGAGGCCGCAAAGGTGTTGGATTTTAAAGTAGATGCGACATCGCCGGTGATTACTTTAAGTTTCTTGGGTGGAAAACAGTATCAGGGTTCAGGCAAACTTTTTGTTTCCGGAGATACGGGATACCGATTTGACGTGGAAGATTCTACCAGCAACCAAGTGCGCTCCGGAGCTAAAAGCCTGGAAGTGGCGCTAGATTCTGCTGCGTTTAACCTCTATGCCTCAACTTTTGGCTTGATTGAACCTTGTCTTATTTGCGTGAGCAGCGTTCCTTTTAATGAGGGCCGGCACGCATTGAGCTATCATGGAATCGATGCTGTGGGTAACGTGAGCGTGGACAGCCAGGTGGTCGTTTACGTTGACCGGAGCGCGCCGGTAAGCCGGATGGAGGTGTCGGGTTTTAGCGCGACCAGGGACGGAAAGTTATTTATAGGTACGAACACCTGGGTAAAGCTATTGGCGCAAGATCCTGATGTTTTTAGCGCCGGGAGCGGCGTGAACAGAACTTTGTACCGATTGGACAACGGGAATTTCCAAACGTATAGCGACCCATTCAACCTTGGGGAGGGCGCACATCTCCTCGAGTTCTATAGCCAAGACCAGGTGGGCAACAGCGATCCTTTGCAAAGCTCAACAATCCATGTGGATATCACAGCGCCGCAAACTACCTTGACGTTTGGAAACTCTGCAAAAAATCGGGCG
>JAHFBY010000174.1:883-5136 GCA_023249835.1 Elusimicrobiota bacterium
GGCGCGTTCGGGGTTAACTATGTGTCGGATGAGTCGTTGATTGTGTTGAACGCTGAGGACCCTTTAGTCAACGGTGCGGCGAGCGGGATAGCGCGTTTGGAGGTGAGCGTGGACAGTTCGCCTTTTAGGCTTTATTTTAGTTCCATGCACTTAACAGATTTTATCGGCAAATCAACGGGAACGCATATAGTTTTTTACCGTGCGCAAGATGTTTTGGATCGTTGGGAAGAGACTAAGAGCGCGAAGGTAGAGGTGACGCGCATTCTTAATTTTGCGTTATCCGGATTAGCCCAGGTGAACTTAAAAGAACATGCCGCGGTGAACGGAGATGTAAAAAGCAACGGCGGCGTTAAGATGTCGGACCAGTCCATGGTAGGCGGTTCAATATTGGCAAATCCGATTGTTATAGAAGATAGCGCGGGGTTGACCGGCAAGAAGTATTATGAATCTTTAGAGTTAAGCCGTTTACCGATTAACTTAGCGGAACTAACCCAACAGGTAAAAGCTAAAAACAATAATAAGAAAGTGCCATTGACCAGCAATAAAACCGAGGCGTTGGATGAGGAGATGAACTTGTTGTTGAAAGATAACGACATTTTAAATTTGTCTCCCGGAAACTATTATTTTAAGAGCGTTACGATCATGGGCAAAGCGCAGTTGATGGTAAAAGGCAGCGTGGTGATTTTATGTGATGGAAAAATTCTTTTGAAGAATTACAGCGGGATGAACGCGGATGGCAACGCGTCGAACCTGTTGATCTTAGCCGATAATTCGCAAGGCGGTTCAAGGGTTATCTTGGGCGGGCACAGCGAAGTTTCGAGCATTATCTACGCGCCCGACTCAATGATTGATTTACAGGCGAACGCTATACTTTTGGGCAACGCTGTTGGCTGGGCAGCGAACGTAAGCGACAGCGCAGCGGTGAGCATGAAACGGGACTTTAACCGGGCGGCGTTGGAAAAACGAATTATAGTGTTGGGAGCTCCGGGTTTTGGCGAAATAGATAATAGCGCGTTTAGCGCAGCCGGACCTGATCCTGCATTTAGGTTGGGCAGAGTTTCTGCTTTTCCCAATCCGGCTAAAAACAATCAAACCAGCACTGTTCATATAGAGTGCGGTATTGCTGAGAGCGTTGAGATTAGAATTTATACAATCACCGGTGACTTGATCGATCAGATTAGATTGGAAGGCGAACCCATTATAGCTGAGAACCGCTACGCTTACCGCTATACTTGGAATTCCAGTAACAAAGCCAGCGGTGTCTACTTCTACGTCATAGAAGCCAAAAAGTCCGGTGAAACCTCCATCCACGTCACCGGCAAATTGGCCATAGAAAAATAAAGAAAAAAATGAACTCAAAGATTTCTGCGCTCCTAATACTTTCTTTAACCGTTCGGGTACCAGGAAAGAGGAACTCTTGTTAGAAGAGGACGAACTAAATAAAATATGGGTGTTGCGCAAAATCCTTTCTTCGCTTAGCTCAATTGAAGCGATGGAACTGCTCATTGAAAAGATTTCAGCGACCAAATCGAATAAGGATTTCTTGCGGGCCATGGAAATGTCCAGCATGGAAAAGAGTTGACATAGAAGCAATTATTCTCTATAATAACTAAATTGTTTAAATAAGTTATCCTGCCAAGATTAATTAAGGTCGGCAGGACAAACTAGCGGAAGGTGGATTCCTTTGAAAGCTGATATACATCCCAAATATGATTTATGCACTATAACCTGCGCTTGCGGTTATAGTTTTGTGACCCGGAGCACGCTTCCGGAAATACATTTAGAAATATGCGCCAATTGCCATCCGTTCTTTACCGGCAAACAAAAGCTGATTGACTCGGCTGGACGAGTAGAGAGGTTTACGCGAAGGTTTGAAAAGACCGGAGGTAAAACTGTGCGCCTTAAAGCCAAGACCAAGACGCCTAAACCTGCGCCCGCTGTGTCTACGCGAAAAGTTCTGACAACGACGGCAAAAGTCAAAAAAAACAAATCAGAAAAACCCGGGAAAAAAGTAGAGTCTCCGAAGTAGATTAGTTTTAGTTAATGAGCGGGGAGGCTTTAGCCTTCAATTTTTAAGCTTTATCACCGTTGATCCACCCCTATGTCAAAAAACACCTTGGAACTGCTTTTTAGTCGCGCCTCTAATCGATTTATGGAACTAGAGGCGAAGTTGAACGATCCTGCCTTTCATAAGTCTGCTGAGTTTGCAACCGAATCTAAAGAATACCGCACTTTAAATGACAAATTAGCCAAGTTTAAAGAACTGGAAAAGCTCCGTAAGGAACTCAAGCATTTAGAGGAGTTGGCGTTGTCTGAAGATCAGGAAATTTTTGCAATGGCCAAACAAGAGAAACTTGAACTCTTGAATCGCTTGCAGCCCATGGAAATGGAGTTGATTCGGTCCTTTACCCCGCGCGACCCCAATGACTCTAAAAACGTTATCCTTGAGATTAGGGCCGGAACCGGCGGGGAAGAAGCCGCGCTCTTTGCCCAAGATTTAGCCAGGATGTATATGATGTACGCTAAAGATAGGGGCTTTCGCTGTGAAAATATAAACTTAAATCCTACTGGCCGCGGAGGTTATAAGGAAGCAATTTTCTTGATCGAGTCTGCTGACGGCGGCAATGAAGAAATTGGGGCTTACGGAACTTTTAAATTTGAAAGCGGCGTGCACCGGGTTCAGCGGGTTCCTTTAACAGAAGCCAGCGGACGGATTCATACTTCCGCAGTCACAGTAGCGGTGCTGCTTGAGGCTGAGGAAGTCGATGTCCTTATCAAACAGGAAGATTTGCGCATCGACACCTACCGCGCGTCCGGCCACGGGGGACAACATTTGCAAAAAACTGATTCGGCTGTGCGTATTACCCACCTGCCCACGGGGATTGTGGTACAGCGTCAAGATGAACGCAGCCAGTTAAAAAATCGGGAAAAGGCAATGAAGTTTTTAAGAGCCAAGCTCTTTGAGCTCGCCAGGCAAGAGCAGGAGTGCAAAATCGCGTCTAACCGCAAAAAACAGGTGGGCAGCGGCGACCGTTCCGAAAAGATCCGCACTTACAATTTTCCGCAAGACCGGATCACTGACCATCGCATTGGCTTGAACGTGCATAACATTCAAGACGTGCTAAACGGAAATATCGGGTTTATGATCCAGGCCCTCCAATCGGAAGATGATAAAAATCGGCTACTGGAGTAGAAAATACCATGATTAAACAAGATATTATTAATACAGTTCAAACTTATGAGGAGGCTTTTGATTGGGGCCAAAAATACTTGGTTCATTATGGCATTGAAAACTCCTACATGGAAGCCTTTTGGCTCCTTACCGCGTATCGTTCGGGAAGAAATGATATCCATAGTTTTAATGATTTAATACTTCATCGCGAAAAAGCAATGACCATAGATCATCGAGACGTTTATCACCGCATGATCCGCGAAAGGGCCCGGCGGAGACCCTTGGCGTATATCCTGGGATATCAAGAGTTTATGGGGATGAAATTTTATGTGAACCGGGACGTCTTGATTCCCCGTCAAGAAACCGAGCTGCTGGTGGAAGCGGCGACAAGAAAATTCAACGTTTTAGATAAATTAAAAATTTTAGACATTGGAGCGGGGTCAGGAAACATTGGCATTAGTTTAGCGGCCCATTTTCCTATGGCGTATGTTGTAGCCACGGATATTTCAGAGCGGGCGCTCTTGGTGGCGCAGAGCAATGCGGACTATTTGCAAAAGAGCGGACAGATGACCTTTTGGCGTGAAGATTTGATTTTTGCCATGGACTTTAATGAAAAGGGCGCGCAAAATTCTGACCGCAACCGAAATTTACTTTGGAACTCTTTTGACGTCATTGTTTCCAATCCTCCCTACATTCAGTCCAGAGAAATTGACTCTTTGCAAGAAGAGGTTCAGTCTGAGCCTAGGATTGCTTTAGACGGCGGGCCGGATGGTTTGCGGATGATCCGAAGGATCGTTTGCGAAGGGCCCAAGTTTTTAAAGCGCGGGGGTTGGCTATTTTTGGAAATCGGCCATGATCAGGGAAATCAAGTTTATGAATTAATGCAAAAGGCGCAGTTTAACTCAATAGAAATTCGCAAAGATTATGCGCATTTAGACCGCATAGCCATTGGCAAAAATGGATAAAATTGTTATTGAAGGCGGAAACGCATTAAAGGGCGAAGTCGCGGTATCCGGTTCAAAAAATGCGGCGCTGCCCATACTCTTTGCAACGCTTTTAACGGACGAGGATTGTTTGCTCA
>JAHFBY010000175.1 GCA_023249835.1 Elusimicrobiota bacterium
TCTTTAAGAGGCTTTATTCAATGAAAATTACTGCTTTGCAGGAATATGGCATGCGCTGTTTAATGCAGTTGGCGGAGCAGGGAGATACGGTCCCTGTGCGCATTCGTTCTATTGCCAAAAATGAAGGGCTATCTGCTGATTATGTGGAGAAAATTTTAACTCATTTGCGTCGCGCCGGACTGGTTAAAAGCGTTCGCGGCTTAAATGGCGGTTATGTTTTAAGCAAAAGTCCTTCGCAAATCTCGATCGGAGATGCGATCAATTTTTTAAGTGAAAAGCCAGTCCAAATGCGCCGTTTGAAAAAAGATCTTTGTGGTCAATTTCCGGGCAACCGTACGGAGTGCGTTCATATGCGCGGCTGTACGATCCGTCAAATTTGGACCCTTGTTTTGGTGCGGGTGTTTGGCAGTTTAAATAAAATATATCTCTCTGATTTGTTGGGCAATGAAGCGGAAGTTCAAAACCGACTGAAAAAATTCCTTTTGGAATCCGGAACTGCGGAAAAAATAGAGGTAGGAGCATTGGAGATAGCTGCCCGACAGGTGATTTAAACCATGAAAGATATTGAAAAAAACAGGAAGGACCAATCCAGTACGATTCAAGATTTTACTACGGCTGAATATAAATACGGATTCACATCTAATTTTGAGACCGATGCCGCGCCTAGGGGATTAAACGAGGACATTGTTCGGCTTATTTCCGGCAAAAAAAAAGAGCCGGTTTGGCTGCTCGAGTGGCGGTTAAAGGCCTATCGCCACTGGCTCACCATGAAGGAACCGCGCTGGCCCAATTTAACCTATCCGGCGATTGACTACCAAAATATTATTTATTATTCCGCGCCTAAAACCAAAGGGCCTGCGCCTAAAAGTTTGGATGAAATTGACCCGGAGGTTCGCAAAACTTTTGAGAAACTGGGTATTTCTTTAGATGAGCAAAAGCGGATGTCGGGGATTGCTGTAGACGCGGTGCTAGACAGCGTTTCCGTGGCCACTACTTTTAAGGAAAAGTTGGGGGAGCTGGGAATTATCTTCTGTTCTTTTTCCGAAGCTGTGCATAACCATCCGGAATTGATAAAAAAATATTTGGGTTCGGTAGTCCCTTATTCGGATAATTTCTTCTCAGCCCTAAACTCAGCAGTGTTTAGCGACGGTTCGTTTTGCTTTATCCCTTCGGGCGTGCGTTGTCCTATGGAGTTGTCCACTTATTTTCGAATCAATGCTTCTGATACCGGTCAATTTGAGCGCACTTTAATAGTCGCGGAGGAGCGCAGCGTGGTCAGCTATTTAGAGGGTTGCACAGCGCCTATGCGCGATGAAAAGCAACTGCACGCTGCGGTGGTGGAGTTGGTGGCTTTGGAAAAAGCTCAGATTAAATATTCCACTATCCAAAACTGGTATCCCGGAGATAAAGATGGTAAAGGCGGCATTTATAATTTTGTCACAAAACGAGGCAAGTGTCAGGGCCGTGGTTCTAAGATTTCCTGGACCCAAGTGGAAACGGGTTCGGCGATCACTTGGAAGTATCCGAGCGTCATCCTGCAGGGAGATGACACCATTGGCGAGTTCTACTCCGTAGCGCTCACCAATCACTATCAGCAGGCTGACACCGGTACGAAGATGATCCATTTGGGAAAAAATAGCCGTAGTACGATCATTTCTAAGGGCATTTCCGCAGGGCACGGCCAAAACACTTATCGCGGACTCGTTAAAATCATGCCTGGAGCCGAAGGTAGTCGCAATTATTCGCAATGCGATTCGATCCTCATGGGAGAACGTTGCGGCGCGCATACGGTCCCTTACTTAGATGTGCAAAATACCAGTTCGCAAGTGGAACACGAAGCCTCCACCTCTAAAATTGGCGAAGACCAACTCTTTTATTGCCGGCAACGCGGGCTCTCTACCGAAGACGCGGTAAACCTTATTGTCAACGGTTTCTGTAAACAAGTTTTTAAGGAACTCCCCATGGAGTTCGCGGTGGAAGCGCAAAAACTTTTAAGTGTAAGTTTAGAAGGCAGCGTTGGGTAGACGCTGTCAAATTGTAAGGAAAGTAGAGAGGCTCTTATGGCGCCATTATTAGAAATAAAAAATTTGCATGCAAAAATCGGCGATCAAGCTATTTTGCAGGGCATTAACCTAAATGTCCATTCGGGAGAGGTCCATGCCATTATGGGGCCCAACGGTTCGGGGAAAAGCACCTTGGCCAATATCCTGGCCGGACGAGACGGTTATGAAGTGACGGAAGGAGAAGTGTTTTATCAAGGTAAAAATTTGTTGCCCATTTCTCCGGAAGATCGCGCAGTGGCCGGTATTTTTCTTTCATTTCAATATCCGGTAGAAATCCCCGGTGTCAGCAACACCTATTTTTTGAAAGCGGCTTATAACGCTATCCGCAAGAGAAAAGGACAAGAGGAGTTGGACGCCATAGATTTTTTGCGCCTGATTAAAGAAAAAGCCAAAAGCGTAGAAATGGACGAGGCGCTGCTCAGCCGATCGGTCAACGAAGGTTTTTCCGGCGGCCAAAAGAAGCGGAACGAGATTTTGCAAATGGCTGTGTTGGAACCGATTTTTGCCATACTTGATGAAACTGATTCCGGTTTGGATATTGACGCTTTACGCATTGTTTCTGAAGGGATCAATGTTTTGCGCAGTCCGGAACGTTCAATGCTTGTGATCACGCATTATCAACGTCTGCTGGATTACGTTCAACCCGATTTCGTGCACGTTCTTTCCGGCGGACGCATCACCAAATCCGGCGGCAAGGAGTTGGCGCTAGAGTTGGAAGAAAAGGGTTATAGTTGGGTGGGAAAATAGCGAATTTCTATGGAATTAAGCATTGAGTCGCCCTGGCTGCAAAAAAACCGTCGAACAGCGTTAGAGCGGTTTGAAACCTTGGGTTATCCAACGGAAAAGTTGGAAGACTGGCGGTTTACCAATGTGGATCAGATTAAAGAAGGCGGTTTTAAGCCTAACCCTTTAGCTCGGATGATTGCTGTGCCTAAAACGCTAGACGCAATGTTTCCGGTTAACGCTTTTGCGTGCCGGCTAGTATTTATCAATGGGCGCTATAGCTCGCCAGATTCAAGTTTGCCTTCCGCAACATCGCCTTTAACTGTGTGTCCGTTTTCTACAATGTCGGAGGCAGATAGCCGGTGTTTGGAAAGAACTACCGACATTTCCAACGTGCAGGCGGAGCGCCCGTTTACGAATTTAAATGCCGCGCTTTTTTCCGACGGAGTTTTTTGCCGAATTGCGCCGCATGCGATATTACAAAAACCGATTGCGATTTTGTATTTAACGCATCCCGCTTTACCCGATTTGGCGGTGCACCCGCGCATTTTGATTGTGGCTGAACCCGGGTCCCAGTCAGTTGTGATGGAAACGTTTTGGGGAGATGGATCGCAACCCTACTTTACCAACGCCGTTACCGAAATTATTGTTAATGAAAATGCGTTTGTGGAGCACGTTCGGGTGCAAAATGAAGACAAATCCGCGTTTCATATAGGCGCGCTCTTTTCAACTCAAAAAGGAAACAGCCGGTTTCTTTCACATGTCTTTGCGTTGGGCGGCAAACTTGCGCGCAATGAAATATATTCCGCGCTGAACGCGCAAGGCGCTGTTTGCGGATTAAACGGTCTTTACCTGGGAACGGGACGGCAGCATATGGACAACCACACAACAATTGACCATGTTGGGGCCCATTGCGCAAGCAATGAGTTATATAAAGGCGTTCTTTCCGGAAATGCCCGCGGCGTGTTTAATGGGCGCATTATCGTGCGGCCACAGGCGCAAAAAACAGACGCGGTTCAGCGCAATAAAAATTTGCTTTTAAGCAATACTGCTCTGGTCAATACCAAGCCGGAATTAAAAATTTATGCCGATGACGTCAAGTGCAAACATGGCGCAACCATTGGACGGATGGATCCTGACCAGATTTTTTATTTGCGTTCCCGCGGGTTAGCCGCAGAGGATGCGAAATCGATTTTGGTGTACGCTTTTATTTCCGATATGATTGAAAAAATAGAGTCCATTGAACTTAAAAACCTGGTGGAATCAATCGTGCGCGCATCTTATATCGATAATAGAAAATGGCAGTAGATAAGCTTATGGATCATGAGTTGCCAACATCATTGCAGTCCTATGACGTCCAAGCAATACGCAAGGATTTTCCTATTTTAGCGCAAAAAGTGCGCGGCGAACCGTTGGTTTATCTGGACAATGCCGCGACCACGCAGAAGCCCCGCGCCGTTATTGATCGTTTGCAGCGATACTACGAGCAAGAAAACTCTAACATCCATCGCGGCGTGCATTATTTGAGCGAGTGCGCCACTTTTGAGTATGAGCAGTCCCGCAAAAAAGTGCAGGAATTTTTAGGGGCGGAAAGCCCTGCTGAAATTGTTTTTGTGCGTGGCGCCACAGAAGGGCTAAACCTGATTGCGTCCTCCTTTGGACGCCGGTATATTAATAAGAACGATCAAATTT
The DNA here is from genome assembly GCA_023249835.1 of Elusimicrobiota bacterium. GTDB lineage: Bacteria > Elusimicrobiota > Elusimicrobia > 2-02-FULL-39-32 > 2-02-FULL-39-32 > JAHFBY01. The sequence goes on from JAHFBY010000175.1 coordinate 4,479, forward strand.
TAGTCAGTGTTTTGGAGCACCATTCCAACATTGTTCCCTGGCAGATGCTGTGCGCGGCCACAGGCGCTCATTTGCGCGTAATTCCGGTCAATGACCAAGGAGAAATCCTTTTTGCCGAGTATTTGAGTTTGTTGGGGTCAAACACCAAGCTGGTTAGCTTGACCCACGTTTCTAATGCTCTGGGCACCGTCAACCCTATTGCCGAAATGATCCGCGAAGCGCACAATCGAGGAATTCCGGTGTGCATTGATGGGGCTCAAGGGTTACCGCACTTGCCCGTCAACGTGCGGCAATTAGATTGCGATTTTTATGTTTTTTCCGGTCACAAGCTTTACGGGCCAACCGGAATCGGAGCCGTGTACGGCAAAATGCGCTATTGGCAGGAGATTCCCCCCTTTCAGGGCGGGGGAGATATGATTAGCAGCGTTAGCTTTGAAAAAACCGCTTACAACGAACCGCCGTATAAGTTTGAAGCGGGAACCCCCCATATCGCCGGGGCCATTGGATTGGGGGCGGCGTTAAATTATTTGGTTAGCCGTTCGTTCTCTAGGTTGGCCGAGTATGAGGACGATCTGCTTAAGTATGCGACCGAGGCGTTGACGCAAGTGGATGGTTTAAGGATCATTGGCCAAGCGGCAGAGAAGGTGAG
>JAHFBY010000176.1 GCA_023249835.1 Elusimicrobiota bacterium
AGGGGTAGAATTTAAAAAATTGTATCTATAACGCCGAAGAGCGGGTCGAAGGTTTTCTTAATTTGTTCTCGGATGCTGTCTTCCGACACACCCCATTGTTTAAAAAAAGGCTCAAGCATCCCATAGGCCCGATCTTCTCTTTCTTGGAACAATTCTTTAAGGATTTCACAGAATTCTTTAAAGGATTCATGTTTACGGAGCATGGCGACTTCATCTAGAAGCCTGAGAAGCTGTGGCTCATATCGTAAAATGAAAGCGATGCTGGCCAGATCCTTGGGAAGTTTTTGCGTATTCACGCGATGTTTCAGTAACAACCCTTTAACAACTATAAAAGCAGCCGGAGAAGCGATTTGAATATTGAGGTTCTTATCTTTATAACGAACGACCTGTCGGATTGGATCGGTTTTTAGAGCAACATCCACCTCAGGCACCGGATCACAGGCTACGTAGGGTTTCAGCAGGATTTTCTGCCCTTTAGGAAGTACCGATGGAGTAGTAATGAATTCTACCGGAATCAGGAGCCTGTCCGAAATATAGGCAAACTGTACTCGGTTCTGGTCATCCAAATCCATTTTGCGCGGGACGAGATTGGCTGCCACGAGCTTTTTGTAAACGGACTCTGAGAATTTATCCGGCGACATTTTTTTAACCGCGAAGTCTATGTCAACAGTGGAAGGGAACGGCGCTTCCCGATCCCAAACGTATGTGGCGTAGAGATATGGGCACCATCCCCCAACTACGATTAAATTGTCCAGATGTTCCTGACCGAGCGCATATAGAGTCTCATGAAAAGCTCTTTCATAGGAGTTCATGGTTGTTTCTCTCCTCCAATGATCGGAGTTCCCTTTTCTTTCAACCGCGCCTTTAGCCATTCCGCCTGTTCCGCGCCAACCATTGGGTAGTTGATCAAGTCTAAGTAGAGATGAAGGTTACTCACCACCTGAAATCCTCGAATCGCCCGCGCATCTCGAAAAACGGAACTTTTATAGAACGGTAGAGTGAAACAAATGTTTCCCCCCGCCTTAGGCGGGATCAGCGAGAAGCGGCTCTGAATCTTCCATAGTGCGCCTTCCGCATCTTCTTCACTCACCCCAATGTAAAGTGCGTTCCCCTGATCCCTGACGTAGGGCGCCACAAGCGCCGCCCCGCTAAAAAGGGTAAGGGCATAAGGGATACATTCCTCCATGAGGTATTTTCTGATCTTCGCAAGAAGCCCCTTTTGTTCCGAATAGAATTGTACTTGACGGTTCTGGCTGAACCGGTAGTGATGAACCCATTTTGCTAAAAGTTTTTCGGGGTCGCGGAGACGGGTATAGCTGAAACGACCTGCAGGATACCGCTCCAGAAACCCCTCTTCTTGGAGCACTTTAAAAACCGCCATCACCAAGCCGGTCGAAATTTTTTCTTTTTGGGACAGTTCAGGGATGGTCCAGCGGTGTTTCGGGTTTGCCAGGAGCGCGCGGACTACAAGCGAGGACTTGTCACTGAATATATTTTGAACGATCCGCGTTTTGATCAGCATAGAATGACCGGTGAGCCTCCAATGATTTCAGCAATACCTTACTTGCAGTATACACTATAAATAAAACAAATTCAAATGCTGAGAACATTCCTTTCTGAGCGAGCTGGACGCTGAACGAGGGTGGTCATATAGAGATAAGTCTATACAAAATCGGTTCAAACAATCTTAAACAAACAGTAACTTTAATGTAACTTAAATCTATTGACAATATGGGTTCAGTTATTTTTTTATAGCCAGTGTGCAGGGTCGAAGAGTTGTTTGATGATCTGCATACCAGACTTTTTGTCATAGCGAACACCCGTTGTATTGGGAGCAAAAGCCGTTAGTTTGTCCGCAAGCAGACACTCCTCAACCGGTAATTGAACCTTGACGGATTTCTTCATCTCGATAAAAGGCGACTTCACGGAATGAACCGCCGTCTTGGGATAAAGATTCTTTTCTTCCAAGATATCGAGAAGCACATAGTCGCGCCTCCGTGAAATGACTGAATTGTAAAAAAACTTGAAGTGCGTTCTGCGCGGCAGGCCTCGTTCACCGCGATCATCTTGTTCGTATGACAACTGTTTTCGTCTCAACTGTAAATTTACACGCCTCATTACCCCGCGGGTTCAACCACACAACATATCCAGAATCCTTGAGGAAGTCGTGGATGCTGGACATGGCATCCCGATCCGAATAAACGAAGATGACGAATTTCGTAAGCATGTGGTGGACGTATGACTTGATCTGTTCAGTTGACCACACCGAAAAAGAAAGAAGCGGATATTTCTTTTTCAATACCTCTCCAATCTTCTTAACTGGCCGCACATCCAACTCGAACGATAGCGAAATGGAAGAATACCACCCGCGCCCAGCGCCATACAAAAGACCTTCTTTACCAAACTCCGCCAGATATCGGTTCAATGTCTTCTGCTGGATGGAAATGTTTTGAGAAGACAAAAATGCGCGCAAGTCCTCCCTGCCGAAATAACGATGTTTTGCTGTTAGCTCCTTAATGATTTTGGTTTTCAAAAATTGCTTACCATTTAAGTTCATTATTTTTTATTTGCCCTCGGCAATCAGCAATTGCAATTTTTCAGTATTCATTTTCAATATATTACAACTCTTTAATTACCCAAACAATCCTAAATTATATCTTTAGATTTGGCAATAGTGCGTTTAAACAGTTCGGCCTCGGCTAAGCCTGGGTGGAGAGCGCCTCTGCTGCTTGGATGAATTGTTCGAGGCGGGGGATTAAGATCAATAAAAGCCGCTCTTGATCGTCCCTCTCAGGGCGCCCGGGTTCCGCGGACCGGGCAATGACATGGTTAAGGAGGCCGTGGAGGGTTGCGCCTAACAAAATTCCTGCGGCTAATGCCAAGAGAAACGGAATTCCGCTAAAGGCCAGGACCAACGCCAAAAAGGGCAGGGGGAGAAGGCTCGAACCAGCGGTTAATGCGGCTTTTAACGCTGTCTTAAATGCAACGATATTGCCGTGCGTTTTGTGATGGATAACTTCACCTCCGGGCATTAAAACCCCTTGCCAATAGTGCAGTCCCGCCAGGATGAAATAAGAGCCCAAGAATAGGGGGATGACCAGGAGCAGGCTGTATGGTGCGAGCCAAAATAACATTAAGAGCGAGAGCCCGCTCACGGGTATCCCTTCGATAAAACCAATTAACCCCAGACCCTTCACTTTCCCTTTCCAACCGCCAAGCGCGCCAGTCACCCCTACAGCTTGGTTAAGTTTAGCTGCCAAATCTGACCGGCCTTCTGCTTGCAATCGTTCGCGCACAATCCTTAGAGTCTGCTCTCTATTTACAAGGTTATTTAACAGGGTATCCAGCTTCATTGTCCATGATCTTGGCGCAGGAGCTCTGGAACGTTGCACTGCTTTGTATTGATCCGGAACATCTGCAAAAGTGATCTTAGTCCCCGTATTTCCCAAAGCCACCTTTAATTCGTTAGGATTGGGGTGGTTCTGAAACAAAAGATAAATTGTTTCTCGAGGAAAATTTTCTGAGCCCCTGAGCTCAGTTAAAGCAGATTTGCCCATGAGCGCACTCAAATCCGTGATATTCGTACCGCTTAAATTTAAACTCCGGAGATGCGTCAAGCTCCCAAGCACGCTAAAATCCGTGATCTCCGTATAGACTAGATTTAAACTCTGGAGATGCGTCAGGTTCTCAAGCACGCTCAAATCCGTGATCTTCGTACCGCCTAAATCTAAACTCTGGAGCTGCGTCAGGCTCTCAAGCCCTCTCAAATCCATGATCTTCGTACCGCCTAAATCTAAACTCTGGAGCTGCGTCAGGCTCTCAAGCACGCTCAAATCCGTGATATTGCTATAGCTTAGATCTAAAACCCGGAGGCGTGTTAGTCCTATGAGCGGAGTTAAATTGATATCCTTTTGAATGTACAGTCTTAAACTAAAAGTTTTGTTTCTTTCATCAATTGTTAAAATATCGGGCTCGAAACCATTGTCTATAAGAAATTGTTTTGCTTTTTCTATCTGCTCTTTAAACTCAGTGGATATTATTGGAGGTTCTGCCGGCGCGATCGAAGGGCACAGGGGAACGGACGCGTAAAGGTAAATGGCTTCTACTAAATTTTGCAGATCGTTTGCTGAGATCTCCACTAAATCTCGTTCTTTTTTCCAGCTCTTGAGCTCTGCTTCTGTGGAGTCTGGCGGAGCGACAAATATACGGAACCCTTGTTCTTCTAGGAAATGGAAAAGTTCCTGGGTAATGGGATTGGCCTCTTTTAAACCCATCACCATAATAGCCTTTTTGGTTTTATCTATCACTCCGCCCCACCGCAAGAAAGCAGTGGACGGGTCCCCGGTCATGAACTTTTTTACGTCCATTAACCCGGAACGGCCGTAAATTTTACCAGGTTGTAGTTTAGATTCAAAAAACGCACCTAGAGCGCAGAGCAGTTCATCGTTCATCCTACGGCTTAAAGTTTCCATGTCCGGATCTCTGGCCCTAGAACCATCATAGGCGCGGGGAAAAGCGCGCAGTTGCGATGGCCCGGTAAGTTCCGGCGCCTTATTGAGAGCAGACTCTTTTTCGTGCACTGCGCCAGCGCCGAGGGAAGGTTCTGCGCCAGCCTCAGGCTCAACGGAATCTAAGTCCATATTTTCCAAATAGCGCTTACCCTTTTCCAATTCCTTGCTTTGATCTGCTTCGGAACGATCCTCTTCCTTTGCTTCATCCTCTAATCGCAAGTAATCCGCTTCCATGGTTCTTAATTGTTTTAAAGCCAGGTATTGTTGAAACTTAACCTCCTCTTCATCCATAGCGTTTAATCCCGGAAAAGCATTTGCGATCTCTTTAACAGCATCCAAATGTTGAAGCGCCAGCCTCAATGGGTTCGGAGTGATGTCGTTATCTAACATTCGGGCAAAATCCCGGATTTGGTTTTTAGTAAGCAGATCCTTCCCATAAACCACGAACGCGTAACGGAACATTTTCCCTGGAGTTAACTGATCCGGTTGGTGCATCCAAGAAAAAAGAGCGTCCTTATCTGAATTCTTAACTATTTTGCTAAAGCGGATTTCATTTTGGGACGGCGCATTGACATTGGCATTGGGAAAATGTTTGTCCAAGGCCCGGTT
>JAHFBY010000177.1 GCA_023249835.1 Elusimicrobiota bacterium
TCGCGTTGGGGAATTGATCTTACGGCATTGTTTAATATCGCTAAAGAGCTTAAAATCGCCCATCAAAATCATGTGCAAGTGGCGGTCGTAGTGGGAGGCGGCAATATCTGGCGCGGCGGCCGGGGCCAGGGCCTTGAGCTCGACCGAGTCATTGCCGACAACATGGGGATGCTGGCAACTTTAATCAACGCTTTAGCTTTGCAAGACGCCTGCGAACAGGTGGGCATTCAAACGCGGGTTCTTTCCGCAGTTGAGGTGGCTAAGGTGGCTGAGCCATTTTTAAGGCGTAGAGCGGTCCGTCATTTGGAAAAAGGTCGAACAGTTATTTTCGCTGCCGGGATCGGCAATCCATATTTTTCTACGGACACTGCGGCCGCGCTCAGGGCCATTGAAATAGGGGCAAAACTGCTGCTCAAAGCTACGCAAGTTGACGGTATTTATTCAGACGACCCTAAAAAAAATCCTAAAGCGGTATTATATAAGAAAGTTTCCTATAAAGAAGCGATTCGCAAAAATTTAAGGATCATGGACACTTCTGCGCTTGCGCTCTGTCAGGAAAACAAAATGCCTGTGCGGGTGTTCAACTTGCATAAACGCGGAAGCATTCATCGCGCTTTATGCGGTGAAAAGCTGGGCACTCTTTTGGATGAAGGCACATGAAACAACGTTCATTAAAAGGAAGGGAAAGCTATGGACCTACAACATGCTGAAGAGCAAATGAAAAAAGCGATTGTTAAAATGCAGGCGGAGTTGTCGTCTATGCGGACGGGCCGGGCGCACGTTTCTTTGTTGGAAAACATAAAAGCGGAATATTATGGAACCCTGACGCCAATCAATCAAATGGCGAACCTTTCGGTGTCGGAAGGGCGAACGATTGAGGTGAAACCTTGGGATAAAGAAGGTTTGCAATTGATCGAGCAGGCGATACTCAAATCCGATTTGGGGGTTACCCCGATGAATGATGGAAAATCTTTGCGGATATCTTTGCCCTCGCCCAATGAGGAGCGAAGAAAAGAGTTGGTTAAGGTGGTGCGCAAACATGCGGAAGATTTTCGCATCGCAGTGCGCAACATCCGTCGCGAAGCGGTAGAGTCCGCAAAAAAAGAGGAGAAAGAAAAGAAAATTTCTGCGGATGATTTGCGGCGAGAAGAGCAGTCGGTGCAGAAGTTGACCGATCAATATGTTAAGAACATCGATGAGGTTTTAGCGGTAAAAGAAAAAGAGATCATGGAGGTTTAGTATAGAATTTAATTCTAAAGAGGTTAGCGCGCTTTTGGAGACAATTCGCCAAAAGCCTATGCCGCAGCATATCGCCATTATTATGGACGGAAACGGGCGCTGGGCAAAAGTTCGTAAAATGCCCAGGATCTTTGGCCACCGCGCCGGTACCCGAAGCGTGCGTGAAATAGTGAAAGCTTGCGGAGAGCTTGGGATAAAAGTTCTGACCCTATATGCATTTTCTACCGAGAACTGGACGCGGCCAAGGTTAGAAGTGGCGGCGCTCATGAGGCTTTTATGCAGTATGTTGCGCACTGAAATTTTAGAGCTAAATAAAAATGATGTGCGCTTGGCGGCCAGCGGGCGTATTGGCGAGTTGCCTGCATCGGTGCAGCGAGATTTAAATAACGCCATTGAAAAGTTGAAGTCCAATCAAGGGTTGACTTTGAATTTAGCGTTGAATTATGGCGGCAGACAAGAAATCATAGATGCGGTTAACGCTCTGATAAGAGACGGCGCGCAAAAGGTAACTCCGGAACTATTTAGAAATTATCTCTACACGAAAAATTTTATGGATCCCGATCTCCTTATCCGCACCTCAGGCGAGATGCGGATTTCTAATTTTTTGCTTTATCAAATGGCCTACACTGAGTTTTTTGTCACAAAAGTGCTTTGGCCGGATTTTGGAAGATATCACCTCTATCAAGCGATTGCCGATTATCAATCCAGAGATCGTCGGTATGGCGGCCACGCTTAAGGGCCGCCCCATACATTTATAAATTCAAATAATGTAGAATATTGTTACCATATGTTGCTGCCCCGTTTTTTAACCGCATTAATCGGCGTGCCTCTAATCCTAACGGCAATTTGGTTTGGCCAGATACCTTTTTTTTGCATTTTATTTGGCGTAATGATGTTGTCCCTTTATGAATATTATACTTTAGCGGAAGAGAGCGTTTGGCCGGTGGGAAAACCGTTGGGTTTATTTTGCGGAGCGTTTTTAGCAATAACTTTATTTTTGGTTGGCACGAAAATGGAGTGGAGGCTTCCTGATGAGCTGAGGACCTCTCTAGCGCCCGCGGCGTTGAGCCTGACACTTTTAATTTTAATCATAGGCTCATTGCTAAAGAAAAACAAAGACGATGCTTTTTTGTCCATGGCGGTCACCGCCTTTGGAATAACGTATACTGTATGGACCTTGTCCCATTTAATGTTTATTCGGGATTTGCGTCCGTATGGATTGCGTTGGACGTTGTTCCTTTTTTTTGTGACCTGGACATTGGATATAGCGGCTTATGGCGGAGGTCGGAAATTAGGCAAAAGAAAGTTAGCTGAATTTATTAGCCCCAATAAAACTTGGGAAGGGGCCATTATTGGTTCGCTCTGCGCCTTAGTTGCGGCGGTAATCTCTCAGAAGACGTTTTTGCAGTTTATGACTGTGCGGGAAGCTTTAGGCATGGGATTAATTATTGTTCTGACCGCGCAGCTCAGTGATTTTTCGGAGTCTTTATTTAAACGAAATGTCAGGGTTAAGGATTCGAGCGCCCTCTTGCCGGGGCACGGCGGTATCTTGGATCGATTTGACTCTTTTTTTTTAGCCGCGCCGATATTTTATTATGCGGTTATTTTCTATTTTTAAATTGATCAGCGGGATTAAAAATGACTAAGAAACGCATCATTATACTTGGTTCAACGGGTTCCATTGGAGAAAGCGCATTGAAAGTCGTCAGCGCTATCAAAGGGGAATTGGAAGTTCTGGGGTTAACCACGGACCGCAATATTGAAAAACTGCAAAAACAGATTGCGAAGTATCATCCTAAATCAGTAGGCATTGTTAATTTGGATAGCTTAGCTGAATTTGCCGGCCGTTATCCACAAAACGGCACAAAAGTGTGCGGTGGTAAAGAGTCTTTGGTAGAATTAGCCACTTTAGAGAACGCGGATTTGGTTTTATCCGGCGTGGTTGGAGCCGCGGGATTGCCGGCGCTATTAGCGGCATTAAAAATGGGGCGAACAGTGGCTTTGGCTAACAAAGAATCGCTTATCATGGCGGGTTCAATTGTTACGGAAACTGCCGAAAAATCAGGGGCAACCCTGCTGCCTGTTGACTCTGAACATTCGGCTATGTTTCAATGCATTCAGGGACAAAATAATAATGCGGTCAAACGCATAATATTGACTGCTTCCGGCGGTCCGTTTTATCGTTATAAAGGGGACTTGTCTAAAGTCACTGTGAAAAAAGCTTTGGCGCATCCCAATTGGGTTATGGGCAAGAAAATCACCATTGATTCCGCTACCTTAATGAATAAGGGATTGGAAGCGATCGAAGCTCATTTTCTTTTTGGCGTGCCTTTGGATCGGATAGAAATAGTTATTCATCCTCAGTCCATTGTTCATTCTGCGGTGGAGTTTGCGGACGGTTCCGTGATCGCGCAACTTTCGCATCCGGACATGTGTTTGCCCATTCAATACGCGCTCACTTATCCCAACCGCCGGCCTTGTCCGATCCCTAGTCTTGATTTTGCCAAAATGAATCGTTTGGATTTTGCTGTTCCGGATTTTCGCAAATTCCCCTGTCTGGAACTGGCTCTTTCTGCCGGCAGGAGTGGAGGCACAATGCCGGCAGTTTTGTCCGCAGCCAACGAAGTGGCGGTTTATTCATTTTTGGAGCATAGGATAAAGTTTACGGATATTCCAAGAATTGTGGAGAAAGCTCTCGGCCAGCATAAGCGTACTACCCATCCGGACTTAGCAGAAATTCTTGAAGCTGACAGTTGGGCCAGAGCCATAGCCAAACAACAAGTTAAAAAACTGTCGGTAGTTTAGATAAATAATGATCCAAGGAGTTGTTTAATGATTACAGTCATTGCTGTTCTTTCCGTCTTTTCCATTGTCGTGGTGATTCATGAGTTCGGTCATTTTTTGCTTTGCAAGTTGCTGGGCGTGCGCGTGGAGTGTTTTTCTATTGGGTTTGGCAAAGAGGTTTTTGGGTTTGACTGGAAAGGGACGCGGTGGTCTTTTAGTTTGTTGCCGTTGGGGGGCTACGTCAAACCTGCGGGGGAAGACATTGAGGAAACCACCGGCGCTCCAGACGAGTTTTTTGGCCAGAGCTGGTTTCGCCGGGTCTTAATTGCATTGGCTGGTCCGGTGATGAACTATATTTTGGCGATTATATGTTTTTTTACATTGATGTTTTTTTGGGGGCAAGCGCAGCCTTCAAGCGATCCTATCATTGGCGAGGTGGTTGTGGGTTATCCAGCGCAGGCAGCGGGTTTGCGCGAAGGAGACCGTTTGTTAGCGATCAATGGCACGCATGTGAATTCATGGGAAGAAGCAGCCAATGAAATTCATGCTCATCCGGAAAAAGCCATTGATATTCGGTTTCAGCGTCAAACCGATGAAGGGATGAGCGACAAGATCATTGCCTTGGTGCCTAAAAAAGACGCTACCAGGGGAGTGGGTTTAGTGGGCATTTCCCCAACGGTGACTATGGTTCCGCAAAATTTTCAGACGTCTTGGTCCATTGCCTTAAATCAAACAATGTTCTGGACAGTATTTACTCTTAAGTATTTAGGGGAATCCATCATTAAACGCCGAAAACCAGAGCTAGCCGGTCCGATTGGTATTGTCAGTATTGTGGCCAAAGTGGCGAAGCAGGGGTTTCATGAACTGTTGGGGTTAATTGCGCTTATTTCTTTATCTTTGGGGTTATTTAATCTCTTTCCCATCCCCTTGTTGGACGGGGGCCACATTTTTATTTATATTTTGGAAGGGATTTTTCGCAAACCGTTAAATAAGGTGGCGGTGCGCACGGCCAACATCATTGGCGCCACCTTTTTATTG
>JAHFBY010000178.1 GCA_023249835.1 Elusimicrobiota bacterium
AACGTATATTCGGCCCGTGTCGGGGAACTGGCCGGGAATGGTACGGTCTACTCGGATTATCGTGCCCGTAGAAGAGGTCGCCTCGATCTCCTCATCCAAACGAACCACAAATGACGGCTGCAACGAAAGGTTGGTTATTCGCCGCGAGTTTTTGTTAACCTGCAAACCGTCCGTATAGGTTTGGGTTTTGTTTAGTTCGTTAAACGATTCGCCTACCGCCACCGAATAAGTGAGCGCGGAAATTGTTTTGGTGGATTCCTGGTTCCACGCTACGTATAGTTCGGAAGCGTTGTTGGACCAACTCACCTTGGCAAACCCGGCGTCTGCTACCGGCACTTTGGTCACTGCGCCGTTACTGGCGCGGTACCGAATAAAGACTACGGACTGGTGCGTGGAAGTGTCAATAACAACTTCGTCTGGGAACCCGTCGCCGTTAAAGTCTGAATCTAAAACGCCGTCGCTGTCTATGTCCATTTCCGGTAACCCGTCGCCGTCCAAATCGATCTGCGTCTTAGCGCCGGTTCCCGCAATGTCGATGTTGTCGGCAATGCCGTCGCCGTTAACATCGATTAAACGCTCGCCGCCAATAATAATGTTGCCCGGGTTGCCGTCTTTGGCAAGCGTTGTTAAATCAGGCTCCAAAATCTGTACCGGTACCCCTGTTTTTGTGCTTACCGGTATACCGTCCTCTCCATAATAAGCGAAATCTTTTACCGACGTGCTCAAACGCACTAAAGCAGGGTAACCGTCTGGAGCAGTAACCACCTTCACCACCTTGGTGTTGACCACCGGGGTCACCAACTGCGATATGGTGATCAAGTTACAAGATAACGGCGGGGCTAGCGACCGGTCCGAAGACGGCAGCCCGTTGACCCCAACCCCGCCCGGCCCTAAAATATTTTCGAACTTGGCTAAACGTATGCCCACGGTGTGGCCCACCACGCTTGCCCCGCTCTTGTCCACCTCGCCGATTTTGCCCACCACGAACAACACCGTCTCCGAATTGCTAATGCGCAAATAACTTAACCCGTTGTCCGAAATATTTACCGTCATTTGTCCGCCGCTGGTTAAACTTGAAACTGAAATTTCTCCAATCTTGCGGTCGTAACTGGACGTTAAGGCCTTATCGTTATTTATGTCCTTCCACAAGGTAATTTTGGTGAAGTCGCCTACTCCCAGCGCGCCGTCCGAACTTTGGATAGTTCCCAACTGCGTTAACACGAGCGCGCCAATGTCGGTAAAGCTGCCGTTGGTTTTAAAGTTCATGCGCAGTAAGGGCACGTCCGTTTGGCCGGGACTCGTAAAGCTCGGCGCGATCGTGAACCCGCTCACCGACAATATGACGCCCGTGATCGAAACTTTAGTTGTTTCGTAAGGGTAGTTCCCAGCCTGCGTTCCCGAAGGCAAAGTTTGAGTAACGTTTAAGAATAGCGAATTGTCGACCTCGTTGGGAGTGTTCACCGTGAAAGCGGTCCGGTCCGCAAGTTTTACGCCCATGTCCCGGCCCGCTGAAGCAAAGTCCGCAATATCAAAAGTTACGAAATAAACTTGCGGGGTCGCCGAGATCGTTTGTTTTTTAGCGAGGTCAATGGCCAATGTTTTAACTGAAGGCTGGCTTTGCGAGAACAGGTCCACCTTTTCAATGGAAGTGCCCGTAGAATAAGCCAGGGCCGTAGTGGGAGATCCGCCTAAAGTTTGCGCGCGGCTAACTAACACTAAGGACGTGGAAGATATTCCGTTGCGCGTGTACTGCATGAGTTCTTTATCGTTCACCAGCACGTATCCCATGTCCGGGAAATTGGAAACGTCCGCAGCGTTGATTACCAACGGCGTGAAACTGCTGATGACCACGGAACTGGAAATGGATTGCGTTAAAGTGGTTTTTGCGCCGCTGATCAGTTCGTCTAAACCGTCTAACTGGTCGTTGGGGTTGGCGTCGCGATAGACCCGCACCAAACGAATGTCCGAGTTGTCCGCGGTGCCGGTTTTTTCCAACGTTAAACGTTGCCAGGAAGCCGGGGTTCCAGAAATGCGCAGGTTCGTGCGCAACATGACCACTGACTTTTGCGCCCGCTGCACAGTTTGGCCCGACACCATCGAAGCCGCGTCAAATACGCCCGCAATGACGCGGTTGGTGGCAACCGGCACTTTGTTGGTTTCCACCGGATAACTTTGGCTGCTGGTTCCAGACTGCTTGTCCAAACTAACGTTAATGTTTACCACCGAGTTTACCGTGTTGGGCGCTGTTACCCCAACCCATCCGCGGTCAGCGATCTTAATGCCCATAGAGTTGCCGGTGCCCGCGTCGTCTCCGATATCGTAGACCAGGAAGAAAGTTCGAGCCGAAGTTGATTCAATGCTTTGCGTGCTGATTTGAATGTTCAACAACTTTAAACTTTCCTCGGTTTGGTCAAAGAGGTCCACTTTTTGGATGGTGGTTCCCGAAGAATGAGTAACCGTAGCCGTGTTCGAGTTGCCAATGGGCATGGACCGCTGCGTGATCATTAGGGAATTGTTATTGTATTTGTAATAACTCATGAGTTCTGAACCGTTAACCCAAATTTTGCCCAACGCCGGGAACGATGTGACGTCTACCACCGAGACCAGAAACGGCGCCGTTGCCGCAGCCAGTATAGATTGGGAAATAGTGGTCTCCGGGTTCGATATGGACCGGTCGTTAGCGTCAAAAGCGTCGTTGGAGTTAGCGTCTTCGTAAACGTGCACGAACTTGACGTCCTTGTTCGATCCTCCGCTAGGCGAACCCACGCGCTCAACTTGCAGCGACGTCCACAACGAGTCCCCTACATCGGACTTTAAGTTAAAGCGCATCATCACCACGCCGCTTTGCCCTTTAAACACCTGGTTGCTAGCGATGTTGGGAACTAAATCTGTTACCCCTAAAGTGACAATAGAAGGAATTTCTGTGACCCGTCCTTTTTGCAGGTCCGTAGTGGAAGTAAATACCGCAAACCCGTTGCCGAACTGGGTTTGGTCAGGAATCTTCAAAACGAACGATCCCGTGGTAGGAATGGCCAGTCCCACGTTCCTGCCCACTACCGCGTCTTCACGAACGTCAAAAGTAATAAAAATATGGCGCGGGTTAGTGGAAATTATCAACGGTTCTTTCAACGTTACGTCCACAGACTTAGAGTTCGGGTCAAAGTTTTCGGTGCCGAACGATATTAGGTTCGGCAACGTCAACCCGGTTTGCGAAGTGACTTTGGTGATGAACGACGGAAAATCTTGGTTTGGGTTAATTGGGTTTTGCGGATATTCGTTCATTGACGGGTTCTTCCATACTTTTACGTTGACCAAATCGCCGCTTTCCGCTGAACCTGAAAGCTTTAACTGCAAACGCTGCAATTCCACCGAGTTGCCGTTAGATTGCAACTTTAAGACCATGACCGGCACGTTCGAACTGTTTTGGACCACGGATTCAGGCAGCAGCAACTGGTTAGAAACCAACAAAGTGTCTTGCGTGGGTTCGATTACTTTGCCCGGGCTATCGCCTAAACCTGGCAATGCGTTAGCGAATTGCCAGGTATGGTTAGCTAACGCCGGTCCCACAAAAAGGTTGGTAACCTTGGCTTTTGCCACTTCGTTTTTAGTGGACAATAAAGAGTGCGTGAACTGCGCCGAAGGGTCAACGTCGGCTAACACGAAGAACGCCACGGTGCTGACCGTTATTAGAGTGTACCCGGTAGTTCCATAATTGGGATCGTTCAAACTAATTTCCGTAAACCCGGAGCCAGGGGCCCCGTATTTTCCGGTACCGATCAGTTTGTCAACCACCGCGCTCAACTGCCCATTGCCGTCCGCGTCGCGCCACACTTGAATTATGGACAAGTCCGAATCGCTGGCGTTGACCTCGCCTAACCCGCCGATCACCGGACGGTCTAATCGCAGTTTGGTCCATTGAATAGAAAAGCCAGTGGGGTCGGAAACTTTTGCGATCAACTTTAAAAACGCCTTTTGCTTCTCGCCTTGCGTAACCGTGAACCCAACAATGGCGCCTGAAGAATGGCTCACCTGCGTGGTGCCCAAGAGTCCGCGCGATACCGTGAAACTGTTTACCGAGCGTGCCGTAATCTGCATGATCTCCCCATCTACAATTGCGTAGGAAGGCATGGTGGAAATTGCCAACGCTGCGTTACCGCCATGCAAAGCGCCGACCAAAGGATCGTTGCTCCATATCGGGATAGTGGTGTCGCCGACATTGATTTGACCGTTGAGTCTAGGCGCGTGATAAATAAGTCCGTTCACGTTGTTGGTGTAGACCGGGATCGGGTTAACGTCCGCGATTTGCGGCGCAGGAACAATGGTTCCTAAGTTCGAAGAAAACGCCGTAAAGGTGGAAACCAGGTTCGGTTCGGAAATTAGGTCGTCTACCGTGTTGTCAATGTTGTTTAAGTTCTGCGCGAAAGAACCCGTTACCAAGGGATCGATCCGCGCGCCCAAAGTCTGTTCCGGAGCGGCTAAATCTTGAATGTCGTAAGTGACGAAGTAGCGGCCGGCAGTTGTGCCCACGGTTTGCGCGGTTGAGAAAATAACAGTAGCGCCCAAAGGACCCGAAGTGTTAAACGCCGCCGTGCCAATTAGGACGTCTTCGCCCGCATTAAAAGTTCCCGCGCCAAAACCCGATGCGTCCCGCCAAACTTTTACTTTCTTAACTTCTGCCGTTAAGTCGTTGTCGTTGGTCGCGGTACCGATACCGTAAACAATAATGCCGCGGAAAATTGCGTCCGCTTTGTTGGTTCCTAAAGTAAAGCCTAACACGGGTTGGCTCGAAGCGCGCTGTTGATAGTCAGACTGCGACAAGTCGTAAGGCGCTACCGTTAAAGTGTCCGCATATTCGTTGACCCGGCCCACGTAAGAAGCGGTTTTGCCTCCCGTGGGCAATCCCACGTTTAGGTTGCCGACATAGTCCGGCGCTTGTAAAGCAAAATAGTTCGTGGTGCGAATTTCAAAGCCCAAGTTTACGTCCGGTCCCACGG
>JAHFBY010000179.1 GCA_023249835.1 Elusimicrobiota bacterium
ATCTTGGATTAAACCAGGATTTTCTTTCATTATTTTTATTCCCGAACTGTAATAATTTAATATTTATAGAATTTATTTACTGTAATATTCCCTATAGGTAATATTATAACAGCAATATCAATATAAGTAAATGTTTTCTTCCGCCGAAGAATAATTCAGGCTCTTATCGATCAATCACGGAACTGATTTTAAGGATCAACTGGTTGACGTCAAAGGGTTTAAGGATGAAACCTACCACGTTGGGGGAAGCCCCGTGCGGTTCGGTCAATTTAACGTGAGCGGTAAATAATAATATGGGAATATTGCGAGTAGCTTCGTCGTCCCAAAGCTGAGATTGAACGCTAAAACCATCTAAATCCGGCAATTTAATATCGAGCAAAATTAAATCAGGCTTATGTTTTTTGGCCAGAACAAGCGCTTGATTACCCTGGTTAGTATAATAAAATTCATACTTCCATTCCATCACAACGCTTTTGACAATGTGTGCGATGGGAAGGTCATCGTCAACCAACAATATTTTTTTAGCCAAATTGAATGGAACCGCTACTTAAAAAAGATGTGCGCAAATCTAATCCAGTCTTTAGAAACAACCTTAAGTTTAGCCGTAGCTTCTTTTAAAGATACCGGCACAACTTCATTGCCGCGCAAGGCAACCATGTTGCCGAACTTTTTAGCCTGAACCAACTCCGCGGCTTTAACTCCCGCGCGGGTTCCCAGAATACGGTCAAACAAAGTAGGGGCGCCGCCTCTTTGAATATGTCCGATAACAGCGCTGCGACATTCAATCTTTGTTTCTTTTTCAATTAAGGCGCTCAAACGTTCAGCCACGCCGCGTTTCTTTAGAAGCATATGCCCGAAATCGTCCAACTCTTCTTTTCCTAAATCCTCGCCGGGAATGGTCACCGCCTCAGAAGCCACCACTAGCGCCACCTTATTGCGGGCGTGCGCCACCTTTAAATGCGCGCACATCCCCTTAACGTCTACCGGTTCTTCGGGCAAACAGACCCAATCAGCGGCTGCGGCAATCGCGGTATAAAGCGCTACCCATCCAGCATGCCTTCCCATCACTTCTAAAACCATAATTCGGCGATGGCTGCGCCCGGTATCTTTGAGCCTTTCCGCCGCGTCCACTGCCACAGTGGTCGCAGTGTCAAAACCAAAAGTAAAGTCCGTGGCAGACAAATCGTTGTCCATAGTTTTGGGCACGCCCACCATGGGGAGTTTATATTCCTTATAAAACTGCGCCGCAACCCCCAAAGTATCTTCCCCACCCATTGCCACCAACGCTTCTAAACCTAATTTTTTAAAATTCTTTACACTGTCCTTAACCGCTCCCTCTTTTTCCTTCTTAAACGGGTTAGTCCGGCTCGTGCCTAAAACAGTGCCGCCGCGATTAATAATCGACTCCACATCCGTTAACTTTAGCGGCATAGTTGCCCCGGTAACCAAACCTTTCCACCCCTCGATAAAACCAACGCATTCATATCCAAAATCTTGCGCGCGCATCACGCAGCCCCGGATCGCGGGGTTAAGTCCCGGACAATCTCCGCCGCCGGTTAAAATGCCTATCCTTTTCTTCATAAATACTCCCCAAAAAAAATAA
The DNA here is from genome assembly GCA_023249835.1 of Elusimicrobiota bacterium. Taxonomy (GTDB): domain Bacteria; phylum Elusimicrobiota; class Elusimicrobia; order 2-02-FULL-39-32; family 2-02-FULL-39-32; genus JAHFBY01. Next base: position 1,604 of record JAHFBY010000179.1, read on the forward strand.
ATCAAACTTAATAGTTGCGGCTGTCCGTGCGCAAACTCGCGCGCGCTAGGACAGCCGCAACCCTAAATTAACTGTTATTAATAATCCCCTTTAACGTCTGAACCCGAAACCTGAGCGCCTTTGGAATACCAATCGGCTTCTACCGCCGAGAGCATCTCCGCGGTGTTAGTCTCGTAACGCTTTTGCCAAGGAGTGGCGTACTTATCCACTAACTCCGCAATCTTTTTCATCCGGTCCAACCCAGTGGTTTTTAAGAACTTTTTCTGATCTTCGCGGTTAGTATAATCAAAGTATTCCTGAAAGATCGCTCGTCCAGCCATGGTGCCGCTCGCGCCGGCTTTCATGGCCAACTCTACCTGTTTAAGGAAGATATCGAACTTAACTCCGGCAGACAATAAAACCCAAGGACGAATCGCCTTTTGATTTAATGTTTCAAGGTTTTTGATTTGCGTCTTCTCGTCATCGGTCTTAATATTAGCGGGATATTCCAACTTGAGGATATCGGTAAAAGGTCCAATGAGTTCAGCGGACATGTTGATGTTTCCTGGTTTGCGCGCGACATAAGCGGGAGAATCCTTGTCCTCATTTTTTTGCGGGTAGGACAACTCTTCGGTCATTAACAAGATGTCCTGATCTGCGCAATCCGCGCTCATTTGGCGCACGAACTTCATTTGGCCTTCGGTCGCAGATTTATCCTCCACGTCCATATAAACCAACAACTTGACAGCGGTTCCGCCCATTTTTTTAATCTGTTTTACCGACCATCCCGGCTCAACGATCCCGGCAATTCCCGGATCCTTAGAAGCTTCCAACCGAATGATCAATCCAACTTGATGCGCCAAGGCTCCTGAATTCAAACACTGGCGCGCGCCGTAGTTAACGTCTAAAAGCACGGCTGTGCTCAAAGGGCTCAAAATTTCAGTGATTTCGAGCTTTGCGTCCATAATGTCTTTATAGGTAGGCTCGCGTTTGTTTCCCTGTTTTTCATATAGCGCGCGCAAGAATTTTTTAAATGAGTTTGACTGATCCAAGGCCAACACTTTTAAGCGGCCTTCCTGGTCAGACACGTTTCGCAGTCCCGTTAACTTCCCGGGCGATAAGTTTAAAAAGAACTCTTTCGGCGACTTCTGTTTCACTTGTTCGGCAACAACCATTTTACTCCCTCCCTCTGCTCTTTTTTCTTTTACTAGACTCCACAATTTCCGATCTAGATTCCATCCAAACGCCCATCTTGCGGTACTTTTGATAACGCATTTCCACAAGCTGACTGCGATTGATTTTTTTTAAATCCTGTAAATTTTTAACCAGGGCGGCGCGCAAAGACGCGGCTATGGGTTCCAATTGCCGGTGCGCGCCACCGGCAGGCTCAGGAACCATCTCATCGATTATGCCTAAACCAAGAAGGTCCTGCGCGGTAAGTTTTAAAGCGGTTGCCGCGTCTGCTGCCCGCGCGGCGTCGCGGAACAAAATAGCGGCGCACCCTTCCGGAGAAATAACCGAATACCAGGCGTTTTCCAACATTAAAATACGGTCAGAAACGCCGATACCTAAAGCCCCGCCGCTGCCTCCCTCGCCTATCACAACGCTAATCACGGGCACGCGCAATTCGGCCATCTCCCGCAAATTGCGCGCAATAGCCTCAGCTTGTCCGCGCTCTTCCGCGCCAATCCCCGGATAGGCTCCCGGAGTATCGATAAAGGTTATGACCGGACGCTTAAATTTTTCTGCCAACTTCATCAGCCGTAAAGCTTTGCGATATCCTTCCGGATGCATCATGCCAAAATTGCGAATCATCGATTCTTCTACGTTTCGCCCTTTTTGATGGCCCATCACCATTACGGGGTCCTTTCCCAAGAATCCGCACCCTCCCACCAACGCCTTATCATCGGCAAAAGACCGATCGCCATGAATTTCAGTAAATTCCGTGAGCAAGGAACGAATAAAATCCATCGTATGGGGTCGGCGCGGATGTCTGGCCAACTGCACGCGCTGCCAAGGCGTAAGGTTAGAAAAAATTTCGTTGATCAACTGGTCGCGCTTTCGTTCTAAAGACGCGATCTCGCGGTCTAACTGCACGGTTTCAACCGAATTAAAGGATTTCAGCTCTTCAATTTTTGATTCCAGGTCAAGTATTGGTTTTTCAAAATCTAATCCGACAATTTCATCCGACATAACTTTTACCTTTAAAAATTACTAATATAATTAATACGAACAATGCGTTCTCTTTGGTCCTGATTTAGAATATGGCGCACCGCAAAATCTATTCCCAAAGAGGGAGTGGGAAAAAAACGTATCCCGGCGTTAAACCGGTTATCCGGAGCTTTGCGGATATTGTCATATTCGCTCATCACAATAATTTTCTGCTCAATGCTAAATGACGCGGACAAAAAACCAAGGACAATGCCGTCGTTAAACTGCGCTATATTGGAACCGCCATAAAATTCTAAACCCGGAAAAAAAACTTCCCGGCCAAACACTCCGTAAAGTCCGCGTTCCCGTTCCTTATATTGGTCCACAGTGGTATCAAAAAAGCGGCCCTGACCGTCATAGCCGATAGCAAAAGAAGGAAGATATTGCCCGCCCTCATAAACACGAAATTTTGAGTAAAGCGTTGGAACATTGGCTTTTAATTTTTCTGTGCCGATCGCTTTTTCCATATCCCAAGTCGCGCCAATGTTCAACCGGCGAAAAACGCCAAAAGAAAGATGGTTTTGCACTCCGCCCGCGGAATAGAACCGGAAATTAACGCGGAACGCGCCATAATCCACCACATTTGTGGTGGGAACGTCAATAAAGTCAACAACGCCTTCCGGGCTTAACTCTTCATCCGACTCAATCGCTGTTCCTTCCAATTCTTCTTTATTGTCTTTGTTTTGTCCCCAACGAAAATATTCTCTCCACTTCTCTTTAATAGTGGTTTTGGCCGCTGATTTTGCGGACAACGTAACCGGATAAACCGCAACAAAAAGAGTTAAAATAACAAGACTAAACTTAAATCGCCAAAACGCAAACATTTTTTTAATGCGCCTTAGTCTGGGGGGGCTTACTTTTTTTGTCCTTTTCCGCTCGTTTAGTTAACTTTTCCAGAGCATCCGCAACCATGGTTTTAATGGAACTGTCCGGATCGTTTTCCAGCTTTTTCATTGGGACGTAGTCGGAAGCGTCGCCGATCTCGCTGATTATTTCAACGCAAGTTCTGCGCACGCTGCTCTCCGTATGAAAAAGATGTTTGCGGGCCACGGTTAACCCTGATTTATTGCCTAACTTCATTAGCGCGTGCGCCGCCTGCACCCGAACTCCGGCGTCGCGGTCCGA
>JAHFBY010000002.1 GCA_023249835.1 Elusimicrobiota bacterium
TTAGTTGGCTGGACCCGCACAAGGTGCGGAAAATCACCATGATCGGAGATCAGCGCATGGTGGTTTATGACGACTTAAACGCCAATGAACCGTTGCGCATTTTTGATCGCGGCGCTTCGGCGCAGCCCTATGTTGAGACTTTCGGGGAGTTTAAGATGTTGTACCGGTTCGGCGACGTGGTTTCCCCCCGCATTGAGCCTTCCGAACCGCTGCGGCTGCTCTGCGAGCACGTGGTGGACCGCATTGAGGGGCGGGCAGAATCCTTAATTGACGGCAAGCACGCCTTGGCCGTGGTGCAAGTTTTAGAGTCGGCGCAGCGTTCGGTGGATTCCGGCGGCGAGCTGGTTTCTTTGTCTTGCTAATGGTTTCCTTATCTTCCGCAACGATCTCCTTAATCGTTCCGGCGTTTAACGAAGAAAAGAACCTTCCTCTATTATTAGAGCGGGCGCAAAAAATACTTCCTAAATGTTTTGCCAAGTATGAAATTATTATTGTCAATGACGGCAGCACGGATCAAACCGCGGCAGTGCTTGAATCTTGGTCCAAATCTGAGCCCGCATTGCGCGTGATTGATCATCCGGTGAATTTAGGCGTGGGCGCTGCGCTCAAAGACGCTTTTCATGAAGCTCAATATGAATGGTTGTTTCAAGCTCCGGGCGACAATCAGTTTGATCTTATGGAAATTGAAAAGTTTGTGGGCGATCTGGACGGGGCCGATATCGTGCAGGGCTGGCGCATGAATTTAGAATACAATTGGCAGCGCAAAATTGTGAGCGCCATCTACCGCGCGCTTTTGCGTTTATTGTTTGGCCTTTGGCTTAAAGATCCCACCTGGGTTAAGATGATACGCAAAAGCGTGATCGATAATTTGCCCGTGACCACCAGCGGATTTTTTGGCGAAATTGAAATCCTTATCCGCGCCCAGCGCAAGGGGTATCGTTTTAAAGAGGTGGCGGTGCATACTCATCAAAGGGCGCACGGCGTTTCCAGCGCCAGCGGTTGGGACCGAATTTTAAAAACGTTTTTTGAACTTATTAAATTTTGGTGGAAGAGTTAATTCCGAGAACGTTTGATAGTTTTTCTAATTTAAATTAGAAAACTACTTGACAATATTTTGACCTTATGCTTGAATTAACAATATTGTGATTGGACTATTAATTTTTTCTGTAAAAAAGTTGCGCAAATTGTTGGTTTGGAATTTATTTATTCATAATAAAAAGGAGACTATTCAATAAAATGAATGGAATAACCGGAAGGGAGAACAGAATGCAATCATCCATAATGAGGAAGGTAAAGATATTCTTGTGTTTGGCGATCAGCGCCATGGCGTTGGTAACGGCAAAGGCGGAAGCGTTAACGATCTCTGTGTCAACGCCGAACATAGTGAACGGAGTGGCGGTGGACGGATGGTCCAGCGTTAATTCTGGGAACCGTGCGCACGTGGTGTATTCCACGGTGAGCAGCACGAACTATTCGGTGATTTACGGATCGCAAACAGCGACTGGGTCGTACACGTTCACCACGGTGAGCACGGGCGCGCTGGCGAACAAGCCGAAGTATCTTACCTTAATAGTGAATCCCACGGATTCTTCTGCGCACACATATTATTATGACGCTTCCTCTAATACGATCAATTACTTAGCGGGCACGGGACTTCAGGGGCCGCAGTTTCCTTTAGGAACGGGCAAAGTAACGGCGAGCGGATTGGCGGCTGATCAGTCCGGTACGGGATTCATTTTGTTATTTTCATCTTCGGCGCAAAACAGCCGGTATACATTGACGTCGGCGTCGTTTGCGTTTGCGACGGCGAATGCGGTGACCAGCGTAACGACAGTGGTATCGACTTCTGCGGGCAGCGTAGAGACGGGAGTGTTTGCGGCGTACACGAACACTTCGGACGGGAAGCGCGGGGTGATTTATTTTGATAACGCGGCGTCAGCGCTCAAGCATGTAAAGATTTTGGCGGGAGTAGTAGAAGACACGCGGGAAGTGTTGGATACCGGCAGCAGCATATCGAACATATATGTAACTGACGGGAGCAATCAAACGGCAGTGACCTATACGCATTCTACTATAGTAAAGCAGGCGGTACAGCGGCGGTTAATTTCCCCCAGTTGCTGGTACATTCAAAAGGTGGATGACGGTACGTCGATGAATTTTATATCAAACACGATATTGTATTTAAAGAACGGAAATTTATGGGCGGCGTTTGGCACATCGGGAACGTTTTTTGATGATTTTCAAGAGAGCATCGTTAGCCAGCAGAAGGGTTTGGCGGGATTGGTCTCAAGTGTAACCAAGGCGTGGTTACATACCACGAGCGCGCTGGGCGTATATCCTTTATTAGTGTATCAACCTTCCGCAACAACGGGTGGTTTGGCTACGGCAAACGTGTTAACATTGCAGGGAACCGTATTGAGTTCTTTGGGCACAGCTGTTTCAGGGACAACTATTCGTGCGAACGTTACGGGCGGAGTGGATGGTGGAGCCAATGATTTAAATCCGGCCACAGCTGGAACGCAAGGCGGGATTACAAATACAAGCGGGAGTTATCAAATATTGGTAGGGTCAGGGACCACAATGGCAGTGAGCGCGTCCAGCACGAACTGGGTATTTTTGTGGCGTTCGAGTTCAGGGCTTACGACGATCAGCACTTCGGCCACTGGGAGTTTTTCGAGCGGGATTACTGGAGCAGACTTTATTGCAGTTTCGACCCCAATAATTTTTAGTTTAGAGCCGTCATCTATGTCTGTGTTGTATGATGCTGGTCCGCAAAGTTTTACAATTAATGCTATTTCTACGGACAGCATATTGTCTAACTTATTTGCGGCGGGCGCAAATGCAAGGTTGGTGTTACAGTCTGCGCAAGGTTCTATTGCGACATCGATAAGTTCATCGGTAAGCCCGACTGCAACGCAAGAAGCGGGGTCTATTATTCTTAATAGTCAAACATCCGGGGGCACGTCTTTTGCTGCTTCTTCTAATACAATTTGGGATAGATTTTCTTCTTCTTCTGCAGAGGTGGGAAGTGGTAAATGGTATACGCTTGTTGTGACTACAGTGACGGCGGCTGGTCATGTTATGCAAGCTAAGAAAGCAGACATGTTTCAATTAAAAGGAATGGGAATAGCGGTTGCGAGCGGAGCTATCCCAACAATTAGTCTTCCGGGTATAACGACTGCTATTTCAACGGGTCAAATTAACTCCAGTCCAGAGTTAAGATTAATAGTAAGATCAACCGGCGCATATATGTTTTCTGATGCGGCAGTACAGCGTATTTATTTAACGAAAATTACTTCGGCGATTCCTCCTAATAATCAAAATTTTGGAGAAGACTTTAAGTTTAAACACGGTCTTGTAAGTACGGATACTTATAATGGCGGGAGTAATTTCTTTCTAACTACTGGAACTATTTTTGGAGCGGATTATAATAGTTCTTATTATATAAGGATTGGAAGCGCGCCTTTAAATTCACAAGCAAGGGGCAATGAAGCGTTGCATTTTGTTTATTCAAATGCCATTACAATTTCTTCTCCTGCAATTACAAGGGTTTGGATTGATAATGATTCTTCTACTGCATCAATAGTTACCAGCACGAGTATTATTATGCATTTGGAAGGGCGTGGTTTCGTGGCGGGTTCATCGGTAACAATTTCAACCACCAACGGAACTGCCGCAAACTATGCGGCGAACGCTGAATTTCCGTTGTCTTATAACGGAGATGTTGTGTTAACTAGAGTTAATTCATCAACATCCGCAGACATTTTGATTAATAGTTTTTCATCTCAATTCGCTTTGGGTACAACTTTATGTATACAAATCTCTTCAGCGCATGTTGCTGCGGCCAATGTTGGCCTCGTAGATGAGTTTGGTTTGAGGGGATCAACTTGGGTTGCCCGTATGCTGGGCGCAATTTCAATTGGGTCAGCGGCAATAACTGGAGTTTCTCCATCAACGGGAATAATGAACACCCGATCCTATACTATTTCTATATATGGTAGAGGTCTATTGGGTGGATCAACGCTTCAACTTTTAGCTGTTGATGGCAGTTCTGCTCCTCCTGTTGTAACTGCAGGATCAGTTTCTAATGGTACTTCAACCTTGTTAACAGCAACTGTAGATTTTCGTTCAGAAGCGTTTGCTGGAAAAACATATCGAATAAGGTTATCTTCTACAGCAACGGATGCTGCTAATGCAACGTTGATGAGCATTGAAACTCCTGCATTGATCTATGTTTCTTCGTTAACGCTTAGTGGTTTTTCTTACCCGTACATTTCAACTGCGGGTGTTTATAACTCAACAGGGCAAGTTAATATAGGTTTAAATGCAGTGAGCGGATTAGTAGCTGGCGCGATCTGTAATATTCCTACACTTGCGAGTCCTTCAGTTAGTAGTGCCGCATTATCTGGTGTTAGTTCTTCTGGAGCGTTTGCTGTTTTTTCCAGCACAGCATTTTTCAATCGGAGTGCGGGAACGTATAACCTTATAGTAACAACTACTATAAACAGATTGGGAAATCATACTGAGACGTATGTGGCAGCGGCAACTGTGGCCATTACTGTTCTTGCCGCATCGTTTAATACCGTGACCGTAAATGATAGCTCAAATTATCGGGGGTTAAACTTTGCTACTTTTACAATAGCGACGCCTGGTTTACAGAGTGGCGCAACGATTGGGTTGCAAGTAGGCACTAATAATAACGGTAAACTTGTAATAATGGGTCAAAACATATCGCGGAACACAATTGACAATAGTACGGCGACAGTGTCCTTTGACTTGCGCGGAGCGACCGATACTGGGAATTGGACGATGTTTATCACTACCGGTTGCGGTCAATGTTCGCAAGCGTATACAACTTTATCCAAAGATGTTACGATTAGTACGCCGTCAGTGACAGGGCTAAGCGCGGAAAAGAAGAGTAACGTATCAGGTGGAGCAACGCTGACTGTGTATGGAAATGGGTTGACTAATGGTGCTACCGTTGGATTTAGGTACACCGACACTGCGGTGACGGAACTTTTGGGATCGAATATTGCGAGTAGCGCTACTGTAAATGCAACGTTAACAGTTTCTGGCAACTCCGTTATGCAGACAACGAGTGGAACCTTTACCATGCCTTCAAATATGATGCCAGGTTCCTGGAAAGTTACGGTTACGACCATAATGGCGGCTGGTCAGTATTACGAGGGGAATGTAAATAAGGCGATTGATAGGGCAATTTATGTAACCGATGATTCAACTTTTAGCTTTGTGGTGACAGAGTCTTCAGCGCCGAACGCTCCGACGGGTTTAACGGTATTGTCTTCTGGTCAGAAGACAGTGACGTTGCAGTGGATATCTCCTGGAGATAGCGGCACGACTGGGAGTTTGGTGAGCGGAGCGGCATGGATTGTGTACTATGCTTCCGCGTCGAATACGCGTTGGAGCGGATGCCCGGGTTGCTTCCCGATACAGGCGGCGCAAGATGGCGCTGGGAGTAATTACTTGTTGGCGGCAGCTTCAAACTATTCGTTTGCCAATACGTGGGCGCAGTTCTTAAAGATTGACTATGCGGACACGGCAGTGACAACCAATACCTCTGTAACAGCGACGGCGTATAGTTTCTCAACCTCAACGGCTAAGGGATTGATTGTAACCACGCAGACGATTGCGATCACTTCAACAATTATACCGGGAACAACGATAAGCCAAACCTTGTCAATTGATCCGGGTACGGCTGACGGTACTTTCTGGTTTATTGTGAGGGCGATGGACGAGAGCGGTAACATGTCGCCTACGAATATAGTTTATAGCACGGTGAGCGCGGTGATTACCTATGCAAATAATAGCGTGGCAACGCTTTCCGGTGGAAGCGCGACCATTGATCCAAATTCTAATAATACGGTAACCTATAGTGTGGAAACAGCGGTGGGCGGCGTAACTGTTAAGGAAACCAATATCGTGACGCCGGCCGGAGCTTTATCCGGGACCGATAGTTTCAATAATCCAACCATTAACTCGAGTCCATCTTCGGACTCAACGGGAGTTGAAGGAGTAGGACCGTCGTTAGGAATCACCTTGGCGAGTGGGAATACGGAGTTTAAGAAGCCGATTACCTTAACGATAAAGGTGGACGAGACGCAGATAATAAGCAAACTGGCGGGTCGTTCATTGTCCCGAGTAAAGTTGGCGTATTACAATGGATCGAAATGGGTAATGGTAGCGGATTCAGCGATGGGAAGCGGCGGGAACGTGTCTGGAAGCGTAACGCATTTAACCGAGTTCCGCGTAGTGATCGCGGTGCCGCCGTCGAATTTGACGAGCGCAGCGGTTTACCCGAACCCGTATCGGCCGACGTTGACGACACATTTAAACCAAGGGATAACGTTTGACAACTTACCCAGTAACTCATCGATCCAGATCTACACGATTGCCGGAGATTTGGTGAAACAGTTGCCCGATAACGGCAGCGCGCAAGCCACCTGGAACGCGAAGAATGAGAACGGGCAGGACGCGGCGAGCGGAGTGTACTTTGTGTTGATAAAAGGCGGGGGAGATACAAAGACTCTCAAGCTGGCGATACAAAGGTAAGGGGGTGATGACGATGAATACTATTCAATTAAAATCAAAGACAACGATGATGAATGATATGATGACAAAGGGAGAAAGGAAAATGGATGGAAAAATCGTGATCACCTTAATCGGTCTGATCGTGGGGTTAGCAATAGCGCCGCTGCAAGCGTCTTTTAGCGATAAGGATGCGGGTTCGCGCGGAGCGCAATTTCTAAAGCTGCCTGTAGGGGCAAAGTATATTGGTATGGGCGAAGTGGGGACAGCGTTGGCAAAAGATGCGAACGCGATCTACTACAACGTGGCCGGATTGGCAAGCTTGGGGTATAAGAGCGCGGAATACATGTATTCTGGGTATTCAATATCCAATAAATCGGATGGGGAATCTAATCCCGGACAGCATTGGATTGCGTTTGCTATGCCGATATCAGAGAGCATTGGGTCAGCCGGAGTTGGTTTCCAGTACTATACGGCTGGGGACATTAACAAGACCGATATTAAAAATGCGAGTTTGGGAACGTTTAATCCATCAGACTTGGCGGTTAACTTGTCGTATGCGCGCAAGGTCATGGAGCAGAGTTTGGGGTTAAACCTAAAGATCATCAGCTCTAAGATTGAAAATACCGCTACGACTGTGGCGGTGGACTTGGGCTATCAGGCAAAGCCAATGATGGATGAGAAGTTAATGTTGGGCGCGGCGTTTCAGAACTTGGGCGGATCGCTTAAGTATGAAACCGAATCTGCGAAGTTGCCGATTATGATTAAGTTGGGATCAGCTTATAAGGTTATGGACAACTGGGTAACCGCGTTGGATGTGGTGTTTCCAGAAGACAATTCTCCAAACTTAGGGTTGGGTACAGACTATGTGCACCAGATTAACGAAGACGTGAGCGTTGCTGGTCGCTTAGGCTACAACTCGCGAACTCGGAAAGTAGGCGGTTTTAGCGGCCTGTCTTTTGGCGCTGGACTAAACTTTAGAATGGCGCTCTTGGACTTTGCTTGGACCCCAATGGGCGACATCGGTTCCACCTTTAAAATCTCTGCCGGCGTTAAATTCTAATAACTAAATTAAGGTTTGGGTTTATTAACAATTTTAATAAACCCAAACCTTAAAATTTTTTACTACTTGACAATTTAAAAATGTTATGTTTAAATTAGGACCAATGAAACGCAAGAGCAATCTTTGGAGTGCAAGCGGAAGTCTACATGCCCTATTCATTACATACAAATAAAATGACTCCTCAAAACACTTGCCAACTTAACCTCCTGCGCAGCAAAAAAATAAAAAATAATAAGTATACCTTTAAACATAAAATTATAAAATCAGCGAACACTTAGAATCAAGGAGTCGGGCGATTACATCATTGAGCGTTTCATGTGCCTTAAAGTTACAAAAAATTTCTCATATTAATTTAATGGGAAGAACTGTTTTTTATTTAAATAAAAGTGAAGGAGAAGGGAATGCCATTAGCATACAATCAATCTAAATTAATTAAATTCACGCCAAGGTTAGAATCCAAGTTGGGTTCGAATTTAGGCGTGAGTATCAAACCGGAGGGGACACGAATGCAATCATCCATAATGAGGAAGGTAAAGATATTCTTGTGTTTGGCGATCAGCGCCATGGCGTTGGTAACGGCAAAGGCGGAAGCGTTAACGATCTCTGTGTCAACGCCGAACATAGTGAACGGAGTGGCGGTGGACGGATGGTCCAGCGTTAATTCTGGGAACCGTGCGCACGTGGTGTATTCCACGGTGAGCAGCACGAACTATTCGGTGATTTACGGATCGCAAACAGCGACTGGGTCGTACACGTTCACCACGGTGAGCACGGGCGCGCTGGCGAACAAGCCGAAGTATCTTACCTTAATAGTGAATCCCACGGATTCTTCTGCGCACACATATTATTATGACGCTTCCTCTAATACGATCAATTACTTAGCGGGCACGGGACTTCAGGGGCCGCAGTTTCCTTTAGGAACGGGCAAAGTAACGGCGAGCGGATTGGCGGCTGATCAGTCCGGTACGGGATTCATTTTGTTATTTTCATCTTCGGCGCAAAACAGCCGGTATACATTGACGTCGGCGTCGTTTGCGTTTGCGACGGCGAATGCGGTGACCAGCGTAACGACAGTGGTATCGACTTCTGCGGGCAGCGTAGAGACGGGAGTGTTTGCGGCGTACACGAACACTTCGGACGGGAAGCGCGGGGTGATTTATTTTGATAACGCGGCGTCAGCGCTCAAGCATGTAAAGATTTTGGCGGGAGTAGTAGAAGACACGCGGGAAGTGTTGGATACCGGCAGCAGCATATCGAACATATATGTAACTGACGGGAGCAATCAAACGGCAGTGACCTATACGCATTCTACTATAGTAAAGCAGGCGGTACAGCGGCGGTTAATTTCCCCCAGTTGCTGGTACATTCAAAAGGTGGATGACGGTACGTCGATGAATTTTATATCAAACACGATATTGTATTTAAAGAACGGAAATTTATGGGCGGCGTTTGGCACATCGGGAACGTTTTTTGATGATTTTCAAGAGAGCATCGTTAGCCAGCAGAAGGGTTTGGCGGGATTGGTCTCAAGTGTAACCAAGGCGTGGTTACATACCACGAGCGCGCTGGGCGTATATCCTTTATTAGTGTATCAACCTTCCGCAACAACGGGTGGTTTGGCTACGGCAAACGTGTTAACATTGCAGGGAACCGTATTGAGTTCTTTGGGCACAGCTGTTTCAGGGACAACTATTCGTGCGAACGTTACGGGCGGAGTGGATGGTGGAGCCAATGATTTAAATCCGGCCACAGCTGGAACGCAAGGCGGGATTACAAATACAAGCGGGAGTTATCAAATATTGGTAGGGTCAGGGACCACAATGGCAGTGAGCGCGTCCAGCACGAACTGGGTATTTTTGTGGCGTTCGAGTTCAGGGCTTACGACGATCAGCACTTCGGCCACTGGGAGTTTTTCGAGCGGGATTACTGGAGCAGACTTTATTGCAGTTTCGACCCCAATAATTTTTAGTTTAGAGCCGTCATCTATGTCTGTGTTGTATGATGCTGGTCCGCAAAGTTTTACAATTAATGCTATTTCTACGGACAGCATATTGTCTAACTTATTTGCGGCGGGCGCAAATGCAAGGTTGGTGTTACAGTCTGCGCAAGGTTCTATTGCGACATCGATAAGTTCATCGGTAAGCCCGACTGCAACGCAAGAAGCGGGGTCTATTATTCTTAATAGTCAAACATCCGGGGGCACGTCTTTTGCTGCTTCTTCTAATACAATTTGGGATAGATTTTCTTCTTCTTCTGCAGAGGTGGGAAGTGGTAAATGGTATACGCTTGTTGTGACTACAGTGACGGCGGCTGGTCATGTTATGCAAGCTAAGAAAGCAGACATGTTTCAATTAAAAGGAATGGGAATAGCGGTTGCGAGCGGAGCTATCCCAACAATTAGTCTTCCGGGTATAACGACTGCTATTTCAACGGGTCAAATTAACTCCAGTCCAGAGTTAAGATTAATAGTAAGATCAACCGGCGCATATATGTTTTCTGATGCGGCAGTACAGCGTATTTATTTAACGAAAATTACTTCGGCGATTCCTCCTAATAATCAAAATTTTGGAGAAGACTTTAAGTTTAAACACGGTCTTGTAAGTACGGATACTTATAATGGCGGGAGTAATTTCTTTCTAACTACTGGAACTATTTTTGGAGCGGATTATAATAGTTCTTATTATATAAGGATTGGAAGCGCGCCTTTAAATTCACAAGCAAGGGGCAATGAAGCGTTGCATTTTGTTTATTCAAATGCCATTACAATTTCTTCTCCTGCAATTACAAGGGTTTGGATTGATAATGATTCTTCTACTGCATCAATAGTTACCAGCACGAGTATTATTATGCATTTGGAAGGGCGTGGTTTCGTGGCGGGTTCATCGGTAACAATTTCAACCACCAACGGAACTGCCGCAAACTATGCGGCGAACGCTGAATTTCCGTTGTCTTATAACGGAGATGTTGTGTTAACTAGAGTTAATTCATCAACATCCGCAGACATTTTGATTAATAGTTTTTCATCTCAATTCGCTTTGGGTACAACTTTATGTATACAAATCTCTTCAGCGCATGTTGCTGCGGCCAATGTTGGCCTCGTAGATGAGTTTGGTTTGAGGGGATCAACTTGGGTTGCCCGTATGCTGGGCGCAATTTCAATTGGGTCAGCGGCAATAACTGGAGTTTCTCCATCAACGGGAATAATGAACACCCGATCCTATACTATTTCTATATATGGTAGAGGTCTATTGGGTGGATCAACGCTTCAACTTTTAGCTGTTGATGGCAGTTCTGCTCCTCCTGTTGTAACTGCAGGATCAGTTTCTAATGGTACTTCAACCTTGTTAACAGCAACTGTAGATTTTCGTTCAGAAGCGTTTGCTGGAAAAACATATCGAATAAGGTTATCTTCTACAGCAACGGATGCTGCTAATGCAACGTTGATGAGCATTGAAACTCCTGCATTGATCTATGTTTCTTCGTTAACGCTTAGTGGTTTTTCTTACCCGTACATTTCAACTGCGGGTGTTTATAACTCAACAGGGCAAGTTAATATAGGTTTAAATGCAGTGAGCGGATTAGTAGCTGGCGCGATCTGTAATATTCCTACACTTGCGAGTCCTTCAGTTAGTAGTGCCGCATTATCTGGTGTTAGTTCTTCTGGAGCGTTTGCTGTTTTTTCCAGCACAGCATTTTTCAATCGGAGTGCGGGAACGTATAACCTTATAGTAACAACTACTATAAACAGATTGGGAAATCATACTGAGACGTATGTGGCAGCGGCAACTGTGGCCATTACTGTTCTTGCCGCATCGTTTAATACCGTGACCGTAAATGATAGCTCAAATTATCGGGGGTTAAACTTTGCTACTTTTACAATAGCGACGCCTGGTTTACAGAGTGGCGCAACGATTGGGTTGCAAGTAGGCACTAATAATAACGGTAAACTTGTAATAATGGGTCAAAACATATCGCGGAACACAATTGACAATAGTACGGCGACAGTGTCCTTTGACTTGCGCGGAGCGACCGATACTGGGAATTGGACGATGTTTATCACTACCGGTTGCGGTCAATGTTCGCAAGCGTATACAACTTTATCCAAAGATGTTACGATTAGTACGCCGTCAGTGACAGGGCTAAGCGCGGAAAAGAAGAGTAACGTATCAGGTGGAGCAACGCTGACTGTGTATGGAAATGGGTTGACTAATGGTGCTACCGTTGGATTTAGGTACACCGACACTGCGGTGACGGAACTTTTGGGATCGAATATTGCGAGTAGCGCTACTGTAAATGCAACGTTAACAGTTTCTGGCAACTCCGTTATGCAGACAACGAGTGGAACCTTTACCATGCCTTCAAATATGATGCCAGGTTCCTGGAAAGTTACGGTTACGACCATAATGGCGGCTGGTCAGTATTACGAGGGGAATGTAAATAAGGCGATTGATAGGGCAATTTATGTAACCGATGATTCAACTTTTAGCTTTGTGGTGACAGAGTCTTCAGCGCCGAACGCTCCGACGGGTTTAACGGTATTGTCTTCTGGTCAGAAGACAGTGACGTTGCAGTGGATATCTCCTGGAGATAGCGGCACGACTGGGAGTTTGGTGAGCGGAGCGGCATGGATTGTGTACTATGCTTCCGCGTCGAATACGCGTTGGAGCGGATGCCCGGGTTGCTTCCCGATACAGGCGGCGCAAGATGGCGCTGGGAGTAATTACTTGTTGGCGGCAGCTTCAAACTATTCGTTTGCCAATACGTGGGCGCAGTTCTTAAAGATTGACTATGCGGACACGGCAGTGACAACCAATACCTCTGTAACAGCGACGGCGTATAGTTTCTCAACCTCAACGGCTAAGGGATTGATTGTAACCACGCAGACGATTGCGATCACTTCAACAATTATACCGGGAACAACGATAAGCCAAACCTTGTCAATTGATCCGGGTACGGCTGACGGTACTTTCTGGTTTATTGTGAGGGCGATGGACGAGAGCGGTAACATGTCGCCTACGAATATAGTTTATAGCACGGTGAGCGCGGTGATTACCTATGCAAATAATAGCGTGGCAACGCTTTCCGGTGGAAGCGCGACCATTGATCCAAATTCTAATAATACGGTAACCTATAGTGTGGAAACAGCGGTGGGCGGCGTAACTGTTAAGGAAACCAATATCGTGACGCCGGCCGGAGCTTTATCCGGGACCGATAGTTTCAATAATCCAACCATTAACTCGAGTCCATCTTCGGACTCAACGGGAGTTGAAGGAGTAGGACCGTCGTTAGGAATCACCTTGGCGAGTGGGAATACGGAGTTTAAGAAGCCGATTACCTTAACGATAAAGGTGGACGAGACGCAGATAATAAGCAAACTGGCGGGTCGTTCATTGTCCCGAGTAAAGTTGGCGTATTACAATGGATCGAAATGGGTAATGGTAGCGGATTCAGCGATGGGAAGCGGCGGGAACGTGTCTGGAAGCGTAACGCATTTAACCGAGTTCCGCGTAGTGATCGCGGTGCCGCCGTCGAATTTGACGAGCGCAGCGGTTTACCCGAACCCGTATCGGCCGACGTTGACGACACATTTAAACCAAGGGATAACGTTTGACAACTTACCCAGTAACTCATCGATCCAGATCTACACGATTGCCGGAGATTTGGTGAAACAGTTGCCCGATAACGGCAGCGCGCAAGCCACCTGGAACGCGAAGAATGAGAACGGGCAGGACGCGGCGAGCGGAGTGTACTTTGTGTTGATAAAAGGCGGGGGAGATACAAAGACTCTCAAGCTGGCGATACAAAGGTAAGGGGGTGATGACGATGAATACTATTCAATTAAAATCAAAGACAACGATGATGAATGATATGATGACAAAGGGAGAAAGGAAAATGGATGGAAAAATCGTGATCACCTTAATCGGTCTGATCGTGGGGTTAGCAATAGCGCCGCTGCAAGCGTCTTTTAGCGATAAGGATGCGGGTTCGCGCGGAGCGCAATTTCTAAAGCTGCCTGTAGGGGCAAAGTATATTGGTATGGGCGAAGTGGGGACAGCGTTGGCAAAAGATGCGAACGCGATCTACTACAACGTGGCCGGATTGGCAAGCTTGGGGTATAAGAGCGCGGAATACATGTATTCTGGGTATTCAATATCCAATAAATCGGATGGGGAATCTAATCCCGGACAGCATTGGATTGCGTTTGCTATGCCGATATCAGAGAGCATTGGGTCAGCCGGAGTTGGTTTCCAGTACTATACGGCTGGGGACATTAACAAGACCGATATTAAAAATGCGAGTTTGGGAACGTTTAATCCATCAGACTTGGCGGTTAACTTGTCGTATGCGCGCAAGGTCATGGAGCAGAGTTTGGGGTTAAACCTAAAGATCATCAGCTCTAAGATTGAAAATACCGCTACGACTGTGGCGGTGGACTTGGGCTATCAGGCAAAGCCAATGATGGATGAGAAGTTAATGTTGGGCGCGGCGTTTCAGAACTTGGGCGGATCGCTTAAGTATGAAACCGAATCTGCGAAGTTGCCGATTATGATTAAGTTGGGATCAGCTTATAAGGTTATGGACAACTGGGTAACCGCGTTGGATGTGGTGTTTCCAGAAGACAATTCTCCAAACTTAGGGTTGGGTACAGACTATGTGCACCAGATTAACGAAGACGTGAGCGTTGCTGGTCGCTTAGGCTACAACTCGCGAACTCGGAAAGTAGGCGGTTTTAGCGGCCTGTCTTTTGGCGCTGGACTAAACTTTAGAATGGCGCTCTTGGACTTTGCTTGGACCCCAATGGGCGACATCGGTTCCACCTTTAAAATCTCTGCCGGCGTTAAATTCTAATAACTAAATTAATTAAAAACACAAAAAACCCTATTCTTGAGAATAGGGTTTTTTGTGTTTACTATATAAACTATACTATTTTACTACATAATAAACATTATGTATGATATAAGTAATACTCAAAATTTGCTTCCCTGGCAAAAAATCGTCAAAAATTGGCTCCCCCTTAGTTTGAAAACCCATCAAGGTCAAGAACTTCTAAAATTTAAAGATGAATTTTTAAATGCTTTTTGGGACCTCAATGAACCAAGCGAACATACCCTCATTCATTATTCCCTAGATTTAAACCGTTTCATTGCATTTGTTGATGAGCAATCATTACTGTTAAATGATTTCAAACGTTTGCAGTTTGAAATGTTTCTAGCTAAGGCTAAAAATAGGCAGACTCCCAACGCTAAATTATCTGCTGCCAGCCGCTTCCGCATGAGTGCAAGCGTGCGCAAGTTCGTGCGCTGGCTTTATTATAGCGCCAGTTACTTAAAGGTTGAAATTTCAGCCTATATTCCAACGGTTCCAGTAAAAAGACCAATGAAAAGAGCTTTGCGTATGGATGAGTTAAAAGCCATGGTTGGAGTTATTGGAGTAGGTAAAAAATCAATAGCGTGTCGTCAAGAAAAAAATTGCCGGCATAAACCCCTTTGGACAGAGTCCGCAGCTTTACGCGATCGTTTATTTATTCACCTCCTTTATATAACCGGTATGCGTGTTTCAGAGATGGCCTATATTAAGGTAGAAAACATGCAGTTGCCGGAAAATCAATCAGGGTCCATATACGTTATTGGCAAAGGTAAAAAGGCAAGAATGGTAATTTTAGATGATTTGACCTGTGAAATTATTAAAACATATTTAAAAATAAATCAAAAGGGGGCGTCCCACCACCTATTTTTTGAGCAAAAGCCTGATTTTAAGGATACTGTTCGGTTCAGGCAAAAAGTTCGGGAAAGGTTACAGTTATGTGCGCGCGAAGCAAATTTAAGTGGAAATTCTGAGATTTCCCCCCATGTTTTACGTCGAACTTTTGCTACTAATTTATTGGATGGCGGAGCGGATTTGCGTACTGTTCAGGAAATGTTGGGTCACGAACAAATTACAACCACACAAATTTATACAAATGTTTCTACCCAAAAGAAACTGGAAGCGCATAAAAAATATTTGCCTAAATTGTAGTTCCTTACCTATTTCTTGCTTTTAAACCACGATTTTTTAGGTTCCTTTTTTTTAAGGATAGCGTTTTGTTCGGCAATAGACAATTTTCGCTGCTCATCAGTTAAATCATCCGATCCGCCGCCAATTAACTCTATGCCGGATCCTTTCATTATTGGTATTTGTTTAACGAGCTTTGGCGGCGCCCATTTTCTCATGTCTTCAATCATTTGATAAACATCGTTGCGCAGCGTTTCCGCATATTTTTTCATGTTGTAGTTTTGGCTGTAAAATGGATCTTGCCCGGTGCCGGGAGGAAGGATCCAGCTAAAACAGTCATTTTTCCAGTAATCGTACATGGGTTCATAGACGTTAACTTCATAACGAAACCAAGAACGTTTTCTTTTAATGCCAATCAAAACGTCCATTCGGACCTGGCTGCCGCCTTGCGATTCAAATTCAGACTTATATTGTGGAAACTCATAGGGCATTATACATTTTGTATTTAACGAGGTGAACGCCCATTTTTTAGGTTCGCTGCGGGCAATGATCAGGAATTCATCGTTATCAATATCCTCTTCAACCACGAAGTTGTTCCAAAACGTGCGCCATTTTGGGCTTCTGCTTTGGAGTTCCTTTTGAATGGTGTCAATCATAATTTGAGGCGGCATCCGCACGCGCACTGATTTTTTATAAGGCACGCGCTCTTTAATAAATATGTCCGCAGTAGCGTGAGCCATTCGAATTGATAAATTGAAAAATGCGGATAAAAGCAAAATAAATATTAACACAATATATTTCTTCTTCATGATTTTTTAGTATCCTTTCTTAGTAATCTTGAAAATATTTTAACAAAAATAGTTTTCTATTTCAATGACGGAAATGGCGGATGCCCGTAAAGATGAGGGCAACGTTATGCTCGTTAGCGGCGTCAATTGATTCTTGATCGCGCAGGCTGCCTCCCGGTTGCATGATGGCGGTAACGCCAAATTTTGCCGCCTCGTCTACACAGTCGCGGAATGGAAAAAATGCGTCCGACGCCAAAACCAGGGGCAGGGTATGGGTAGGATTTTTTTGTAGCTGTTGAACGCGGGTCCTTGCTTTTTGCATCGCAATATTTAGAGAATCTATCCGGCTCATTTGGCCGGCGCCAATGCCATGAGTCAGCGTTCCCTGGGCCAAGACAATGGCGTTGGATTTCACGTATTTGCATACGTTCCAGGCAAAATTAAGCGAATAAATTTCTTCCGCGGTGGGCGCTCTTTTGCT